>NZ_ATHV01000021.1 GCF_000422205.1 Desulfovibrio sp. X2 | reverse complement strand
AAGACGGCATACGAGATTAGCTCCCGGTCTCGGCATTCCTGCTGAACCGCTCTTCCGATCTCGGCCGCCCCTGCGCCGCGCCCCCGCACTCCTGTGCCTTCACGCAGCAAAGGGGCAGCACGTGCACCTCGTGAAGGGGCAGGAGCCCCGGTCCGGCGCCTGCGAAAAAGTTCACGCATTCCCGGCCGGGCCGGACATGCCTCCCCTGTCTCGCCCTGAGCCTTTTTATCCGCTTTTCCGGGACCTCAGGCCTCGTGAGCGGAATCGATTCCCCCTTGTCATTCTTTCGGCCCCGGGCATAATTCATCATTAGCTCCCACTCTCCACGCAGTCGTGCGGCGGGAAGCAGCCGCGCGGCCGCCCCTCCCTTCCTCCCGAGCTTCCCGGCAGGACATGAAAAGCCAGGAGGTGCGCCGATGGGCGTCATGATGCAGGCATTTTACTGGGATTGTCCGCAGGCCGAGAACCGTGTCGGCGGCTGGTGGAACTATCTGCACAGCAAGACGGCGGATCTGGCGCGTGCCGGGGTGACCGCCCTGTGGCTGCCGCCTGCGCATAAGGCCGGAAACGTCTCCGGCCTGTCCATGGGATACGATCCCTACGACTACTACGATCTCGGGGAATTCGACCAGAAAGGCGGGATCAAGACGCTCTTCGGCTCGCGCCGCGAACTCGAGGACCTGATCGGAGAGATTCATGCCCAGGGCCTGCAGGCGTATGCCGACATGGTCCTCAACCACAACAACGGCGCAGACACCACGGAGGTGAACGACCTCGACCACGTCGAGCGCTGGACGCTCTTTCGGCCCATGAGCGGCAGATTCCCGCGCGACAGGACGAGCTTCCATCCGAACATCTACGAACGGTGGGACAACGAGACCTTCGGCGACATGCCGGACCTCTGCCACAGGAACCCGGATATCTACCGCGGCATGCTGGATCTGGCCCGGTGGCTGGTGGAGGAGATCGGCTTCGACGGCTTCCGCTACGACTTCGTCAAGGGCTACGGCACCTGGCTCATCAAGAGCATCCAGGAGTACCGCTACGAGCGCGGCGGCCGGGCGGTGAGCCCTTATGCGGTGGCCGAGAACTGGGACAGCGAGCGGGCCATCGCGGACTGGCTGCAGGATGCCAATGGCTGGAGCGACAATCCGGTCGGGGCCTTCGACTTTCCCTTGCGCTGGGAACTCAAGGCGCTGTGCGACTCCTACGGCTACGACCTTCGCTCCCTGTGCAGGCCGGATCTCCTGTTCCGCGCCTGCCCGGCCACGGCCGTGACCTTCGTGGACAACCACGATTTCCGCGGAGGGGATACGCCGGAGATCGCGAACGACAAGCTGCTCGCCTATGCCTTCATCCTGACTCACGAGGGGTATCCCTGCGTCTACTGGAAGGACTACGCCGTCTACGGCTTGGCCATGTCGGGGACGCCCCACGGCATGGACGCTCTGATCCGGGTGCATGAAGAGCTCGCCGACGGACCAAGCCGCGTCCTCTGGGCGGACGAGACCCTCTATCTCATGCAGCGCACGGGGAGCGTCGGTCGGGAAGGACTCGTGCTCGCGCTCAACAACCACGGCGGACAATGGCGAGGGGAGCGGGTCTTCACAGGGACAGCTGGCGGCCGCTGGACGCCTGCCGCGTGGTGGAGCGCGCAGACGCTCGACATGCCGCAGGACCAGCCCGACAGCGCGGAGGGCATGGCCGAATTCTGGGCCCCGCCGCGCGGCTATGCCGTCTACCGGTGGGTTCCGTAGACCGATGGCGGCAAATGCCGAAAAAGCGAGAGGCCGCCCGGAAGGCGGCCTCTTAGAGCGGAAAATCGTGGCGTCCCCGGCGCGATTCGAACGCACGGCCTGCTGCTTAGGAGGCAGCTGCTCTATCCTGCTGAGCTACGGGGACGCGAAGGAAGACGATGTTTTTATGCAGCCTGGGGCTCGGATGTCAAGATGAACACATCGACAAGAGGTACAAATTTTCATACAGTTATTTACAATCGTTCCAATTGGACTATACTCCATCCCGATTTTCATTCCCCCGCGGACGGCGCTCAGGCCGCCCGCCATGCCAAGGAGAACATATCATGCGCACACTCTCCAAACGCCTGCTGCCAGGTCTTTTCCTGGTCCTCTTCATGGCGGCCACAGCGTACTCGGCCACCCTGCCCGACTTCACGGAACTGGCCGAGGAAACCGGCAAGGCCGTGGTGAACATCTCCACTGTGAAGATGGTCAAGGGCAACGACGCGATGCGGGAATTCTTCCAGTCCCACCGTCCGCCGCGTGGCCAAGGCAACGGCCCCATGGACGACTTCTTCGACCAGTTCAACCGCTTCTTCGGCGAACAGCAGCCGCAGCGGCCCCACAAGGAGGGCGCGCTCGGCAGCGGCTTCATCATCTCCGATGACGGCTACATCGTGACCAACTACCACGTCATCGCCGGGGCCGACGAGATCAAGGTCAACCTGCTCGGCTCGGACGAGTCCTATCCGGCCAAGATCGTCGGCCGCGACAAGGAGACCGACCTCGCCCTGCTCAAGATCGACGCCAAACGCACCCTGCCCACCCTGACCTTCGGCGACTCCGACAAGGCCAAGGTGGGCCAGTGGGTCCTGGCCATCGGCAACCCATTCGGCCTCGGCCACACGGTCACCGCGGGCATCATCAGCGCCAAGGGCCGCATCATCGGCGCAGGTCCCTTCGACAACTTCATCCAGACCGACGCCAGCATCAACCCCGGCAACTCCGGCGGTCCGCTGATCGACATGAACGGCCACGTCATCGGCGTGAACACCGCCATCGTGGCCTCGGGACAGGGCATCGGCTTCGCCGTGCCGAGCAACATGGTCAAGACCGTCATCGAGCAGTTGAAGACCAAGGGCAAGGTTTCCCGCGGCTGGCTCGGCGTGACCATCCAGGACGTGAACCCCGATGCGGCCAAGGCCCTGGGCCTGCCCGAGGCCAAGGGCGCCATGGTCGCCAACGTGCTGCCCGGACAGCCCGCCGACAAGGCCGGACTCAAGACCGCGGACGTCATCACCAAGGTCAACGGCGAGGACGTGGCCGACTCCGCCGAGCTGCTGCGCCACATCGCGGCGCTGAAGCCCGGTCAGACCGTGCACCTTACCGTCTGGCGCAAGGGCAAGAGCCTCGACCTGACGGCCGTGCTCGGCCAGCGCGACACCGAGAAGCTCGCCGAGGCGAACGGCGGCCAGCCCGGACAGATGCAGCCCGAGGCCAAGATCGACGGCCTGGCCCTGCGTCCCGTGACCGAGCGCGAGGCCAAGGCGCTCGGGCTCGAAAAGCCCCAGGGCCTGCTGGTCGTGGACGTGGAGCAGGATTCTCCCGCCGACCAGGCCCAGATCGCTCCCGGCGACGTGATCCTCGAGGTCAACCAGCAGCCCGTGTCCAGCGTGGCCGACTTCGAACGCGTCTACAAGACCGAGGGCAAGACCAAGGGCGTGCTCCTGCTGCTCATCAAGCGCCAGGGCCACAATGTCATCAGGACGATGACGGTTCCCCACTAACCACCTGGGGGAGGGCTTCGGCCCTCCCCTTTTTTCCCCAATGAAGACCTTCCCTCCCGCTGTCCTCACCGCCCCCTGCAAGGTCAACCTCGTGCTGCGCATCACGGGCCGCCGCGAGGACGGGTACCACGAGCTCGAAACGCTTTTTCTTCCCCTTCCCGAGCCGCACGACGTGCTGCGCGTGACGCCGGGCGAACCTGGCCGAGGCCTGCTCCTCGACTGTCCGGGCGTGGACGTGCCCGCGGAGAAGAACCTCGTCCACCGGGCCTGCACGGCCTTCGCCGCGGCCACGGGCATTCCCCCGGACGTCCGCGTGCTGGTGGAGAAGCACATTCCCTCGGGTGCCGGGCTCGGCGGCGGCAGCTCGGACGCCGCGGCCATGCTCGCCTACCTGAACGAGCACGCGGGGGCTGCCGCGCTCACGCCCGAACGGCTGGCCGAAACCGCGCTCGGCCTGGGCGCCGACGTGCCCTTCTTCCTGCTCGGACGTCCCGCCCTGGCGCACGGCGTGGGCGAGCGGCTGCAGCCTGTCGAAGTCGATCTTTCCGGACTCCACCTGCTGCTTCTCTGCCCGTCCGAACACGTGGATACGGCCTGGGCCTACCGCGAATGGGACGCGCGCCGCCTGGGCAAACCGCACGGCGCCGGGCTGCCGCAAGTGTTGACAGGCCCAGGTGAAATGGATACAGGCTCTCTTTGCCCTTGGCCTGTCTGCCTGGAAAACGATTTCGAAGCCGCGGTTTTCCCGGCGTTTCAGACTCTTAGACGGTACAAGGAAGAGTTGTTGCGGCTCGGAGCGGCAGGGGCCGTCATGAGCGGAAGCGGCGCGAGCATCGTGGCCGCTTTTCGCGACTTGAGCACGGCGAATGCCGCTGCGCGCGCCCTGGCCGGGACCGGGGAGGAAAAGGCCCCCGGGGCCTTCATACACAGTCCCTGACGCAGGGGAGTAGCCAAGGTGGTAAGGCAACGGGTTTTGGTCCCGTCATTCGAGGGTTCGAATCCTTCCTCCCCTGCCATTCATACAACGCAAGGTTCTAGAGAAATGGCGCTGCACGGAGATCTGAGAATTCTTTCTGGTACGGCCAACCCCCAGCTGGCCGAGGCCATTTGCGATCACATGGGGTGCAAGCTCACCCCCATCCTGGCCGAGACCTTCAGCGACGGCGAGATCCGCATCGAGATCGGCGCCAACGTGCGCGGCGCGGACGTCTTCGTCGTCCAGCCCACCTGCTCGCCCGTCAACTTCAACCTCATGCAGCTCGGCCTGATCCTCGACGCGCTCAAGCGCGCCAGCGCCTCGCGCGTCACGGCCGTGGTGCCCTACTACGGGTACGCGCGCCAGGACCGCAAGGTCGTGCCCCGCGCGCCCATCTCCGCCAAGCTGGTCTCGGACTTCCTGTCCGTGGCGGGCATGAACCGCCTGCTGACCATCGACCTGCACGCCGGACAGATCCAAGGCTTCTTCGACCTGCCCGTGGACAACCTCTTCGCCGCGCCCGTCCTTCTTTCCTACATCAAGGAAGCCTACAAGGACGAGGACGTGGTGGTGGTCTCCCCGGACGCCGGCGGCGTCGAGCGCGCCAGGGCCTACGGCAAGCGCCTGGGCGCCAGCCTGGCGATCATCGACAAGCGCCGCGACGAGCCGAACAAGGCAAGGGCCATGAACCTCATCGGCAACGTCAAGGACAAGATCGCCATCGTTCTCGACGACATGATCGACACCGCCGGCACCATCTGCGAGGCCGCGGGCGTCCTCATGGAGCACGGCGCGAGCAAGTGCGTGGCCTGCGCCACCCATCCGGTGCTCTCCGGCCCGGCCATCGAGCGCCTGGAAAATTCGCATTACGCCGAGGTCGTCGTCACCGACACCATCCCCCTCGGCCCCAAGGCCAAGGAATGCAGCAAGATCAAGGTCATGTCCGTGGCCGGTCTGCTGGCCAAGGCGATCCACAACATCCATACCGAATCCTCGGTGAGCGTCCTCTTCGTCTAGAAGAGGGGCCCGCCACACGACGCAAAGGAGTTTTACGATGTCCCAGCAAGTCGAACTGACCGCAGCCGCCCGCTCCGAGACCGGCAAGGGCTCCTGTCGCACCATGCGCAGCCAGGGGCTTGTTCCGGGCGTGTTCTACAACGGGGAAGGCGAGAACATCCTCGTCCAGATCCCGGAGCTGGCCCTGTCCAAGGCCTACGAGAAGGTGGGCCTGTCCCACGTTCTGACGCTCAAGATCGAGAAGGACGGCGTCGTCACCGATAAGCCGAGCCTCGTCCGCGAGTTGAAGCGCCACCCCGTCAAGCGCCAGATCCTGCACGTCGACTTCCTGGGCATCGACCTGTCCAAGAAGATCCGCGTCGAGATCCCGGTCCGCATCACCGGCAAGTGCAAGGGCGTCGTCCTGGGCGGCCAGCTGACCGTCTTCCGCGACATCCTGACCATCGAGTGCCTGCCGCTGAACGTGCCTGACTTCATCTCCATCGACGTCACCGAGATGGAGATCGGCCAGAACCTGCAGGTCGCCGACGTCAAGGCTCCCGAAGGTGTGGACGTGGTCTACGACGAGAACTTCTCCGTCGTCGGCGTGCTCGCTCCCGAGGCCGAGGCCGAAGCCGCCGCCGAGGCCTAAACCCCTGGACTTCCCGTCTGCAAAGGGCTCCAAGGGCCTCCTTGGAGCCCTTTGTCGTTCGACGCGCCGCATATGGACTACAAGGGACTGATCGTCGGCCTGGGCAACCCCGGGCCGCAGTACGCTTTCACCCGCCACAACGCGGGATTCATGGTCATCGACGCCGTGCTGGCCGAGATCGACGCCAAGCCGTACCGCCGCCGCATCAAGCTGCCCTCTCCGTCGGACTTCGAGCTTTGGAGCGTCTCCCTGCCGCGGGTCAAAGGCGACTTCCTGCTGGCCAAGCCCATGACCTACATGAACCTCTCCGGCAAGGCCGCCGTGCGCATCTGCATGGAGAACGGCATCAAGCCGGAGCAGGTCCTGGTGGCGCACGACGAGATGGATCTGCCGTTCGGCCGCCTGAAGGCCAAGCTGGGCGGCGGCACGGCCGGACACAACGGGCTGAAGTCCATGGTGGCCGAGCTCGGCACCGACCGCTTCGCGCGTCTTCGCGTCGGCATCGGCCGTCCCCCCGAGCACACCGCCGTGACCGACTGGGTGCTCTCGCCCTTTTCCGCGCAGGAGGAGCAGGCGCTGCCCGAGATCATGCAGGCGGCACGCGACTCCCTGCCCCTCTTCTTCGCCCCGGGGGGCAAGGGGCTCGCGGCGGCTCAGCAGTTCCTGCACGTCTTCGAAGCCACCCCGAAAGGGACGGAACCGGAGAACGGACCGGATGCTTAGCGCGGCGCATTGGACTTGTCGAAGCGTTTAGCGTATCAACATCCTTGGTCTGTTCTTGGGATGTGGAGGAAATTCGTTGTTCGAAATCAATGAACTGGTCGTCTATCCGGCGCAAGGCGTCGGAAAGGTGGAGCGGGTCGAGACGCAGGAGATCCGGGGCGCCAAGACCGAGTTCTACATTGTCCGCATATTGGCGAACAACGTCACGCTCATGGTTCCCGTGGCCAATGCCGAGTCGGTGGGCCTGCGCTCCGTGTGCACCCGCGAAGAGGGCCAGACCGTCCTCGAGGTCCTGAAGGACCGGTCTGACTTCACCGGATATACCGGCCAGAACTGGAACCGGCGCTACCGCGAATATTCCGAAAAGCTGAAGAGCGGCAACCTGCGCGACGTGGCCTACGTCCTCAAGGAGCTCCTGCTGATCGGCCGCGACAAGGAACTTTCCTTCGGTGAACGTCGCCTGCTCGAGCAGGCCATGAGCCTGATCACGCTGGAGCTCTCCTTCGCGCTCGAACGCGACCAGGAAGAGATCCGGGAGTCCATCCAGGAGATGTTCGCCGACGTCCTGAACGAAGACGGGAAAATGTAACACGGCTCTTGCCAACCGCCACGGATTCCGCTAAGTGGCAAGAGCGCTGAATCCAGAAACCACGCCAAAGCATCCGGTTTCATCCGTTGTTCTTATAGTACAGTACAGAGCCGGCCGCGCCTGCCCGCGCCGGAGTGTAACAATTCATTCGCGGGAAAAACTAACCAAAAACATTTCGCGGCGACCGGCGATTCACGCCGGCTGTCCGGAGCGTCGCCCAGTCATGACACGCCCTGCCCGCGGCCGTAAGAAAGCCGTAAAAGAACCGACTCTGGCCCCTGCCGAATTCCCCCTGCCCGACGAAGAACCCGTTCCCACCCCAGAGCCCACATCTCGAGGTTGCCCGATGAATCTCTCCGAGTTGAAGCTGAAAAGCATGACCGATCTGATGGAGCTCGCCTCCGAATTCAAGATCGAGAACCCCAGCAACATGCGCAAGCAGGAGCTCATCTTCGCCCTGCTGCAGGCATGCGCTTCCCAGAACGGCGCCATCTTCGGCGAAGGCGTGCTGGAGATACTGCCGGACGGCTTCGGCTTCCTGCGTTCCCCCATGTACAGCTACATGCCGGGGCCCGACGACATCTACGTCTCTCCTTCCCAGATCCGTCGCTTCGGCCTGCGCACCGGCGACGTGGTCTCCGGGCAGATCCGCCCGCCCAAGGAGGGTGAGCGCTACTTCGCCCTGCTGCGCGTCGAGCACATCTGCTTCGCTCCGCCCGAAGCCACCAAGAGCGTGGTCCTCTTCGACAACCTGACGCCCATCTACCCTGACGAACGCTTCGTCATGGAAAACGGCGAGAAGAATTATTCCTCGCGGGTCATCGACCTGCTGGCGCCCATCGGCAAGGGGCAGCGCGGCATCATCGTCGCCCCCCCGCGCACCGGCAAGACCATGCTCCTGCAGACCATCGCCAACTCCCTGAACGCCAACAATCCCGACGTCTACCTCATCGTCCTGCTCATCGACGAGCGCCCCGAGGAAGTCACGGACATGGAGCGTTCGGTGCGGGCCGAGGTGGTCAGCTCCACCTTCGACGAGCCGCCGCAGCGCCACGTCCAGGTGGCCGAGATGGTCCTCGAGAAGGCCAAGCGCCTCGTCGAGCGCAAGCGCGACGTGGTCATCCTGCTCGACTCCATCACCCGCCTGGGCCGCGCCTACAACGCCGTGACGCCCTCCTCCGGCCGCGTCCTCTCCGGCGGCCTGGACGCCAACGCCCTGCAGCGCCCCAAGCGCTTCTTCGGCGCGGCGCGCAACATCGAGGAAGGCGGCAGCCTGACGATCATCGCCACGGCCCTCATCGACACGGGCTCGCGCATGGACGAGGTCATCTTCGAAGAGTTCAAGGGCACCGGCAACATGGAGATCTACCTCGACCGCCATCTGGCCGAGAAGCGCATCTACCCGGCCATCGACATGAACCGCTCCGGCACCCGCAAGGAAGAGCTGCTGCTGCCCGACGAGGTGCTGAACCGCGTCTGGATCCTGCGCAAGGTGCTGGCGCCCATGAATTCCATCGACTCCATGGAGTTCCTCCTGGACAAGATGCGCGGCACCAAGAACAACGGCGATTTCCTGAACATCATGAACCGCTAGGTGCTGCGGCACGGCACACGGATTGACGAGGGGGCCTTTCGGGCCCCCTTTACGTTGTGGGGGACCAGGGGTAGAACGCAGGCAGACTCTCGGAACCGGACAACGGGAACATCGTGACATACAAGCCGCCGCGCCTCAGGGACGCATTCCTTCCGGCCATCCTCACGGCCGCCCTGGTGGTGCTCCCCACCCTTTTCCTCTCGATCGCGCCCGCGCGAGCCGCCCTGTTCGACTTCACGATCAAGGACGAAGCCGAGCTCGGCCGCAAGTTCGAGCTGGCCGTCCGCTCCCAGATGCCGATCATCGAGGACCCGGAGATCAAGGGATACATCCAGGACCTCGCCAACCGCCTGGTCGCGGTCATGCCGCCCCAGCCGTGGACCATCAAGACCAACGTCATCCGCAGCAGCGTGCTCAACGCCTTCGCCGGTCCGGCCGGGCACGTCTTCATCTATTCGGGCCTCATCCTCTCCCTCGAGCACGAGTCGGACCTGGCCGGCGTCATGGCGCACGAATTCGGCCACGTCGCGGAACGCCACCTGGCCCAGAACATCGAGCGCGCCCAGATCATCGGCCCCATGGCGCTGCTCGGCATGCTCGCGGGCGCCTTCCTGGGCAGCGGCTCCACCAAGGCGGCCCTGGCCGTGGGCTCCGGAGCGATGGCCCAGAGCACGATGCTGGCCTACTCGCGCGAGAACGAGCGCGAGGCGGACCAGGACGGCCTGACCTACGTCACCAAGGCGGGCTTCAACCCCTGGGGGCTGGTGCGCGGCTTCAAGGTGCTGCAGCGCAAGCAGTGGTACGCGGGCCAGAACATCCCCACCTACCTGGCCACCCACCCCGGCCTCGACGAACGCATCAACTACCTCTCCGGCCGCGTGGAACTGCTGCCCAAGAACATTCAGGACCGGCCGGAGCACGACGGACGTTTCCTGCGCGTGCAGACGCTCCTGCGCTCGCGCTACAGCGACACCACCCTGGCCATGGGCTTCTACGAGCAGAAGCCGAAGGCCGAGTGGACCGCGGTGGACTACATGGGCTACGGCATCCTGCTCGAACGCCTGAACCGCATGGGTGATGCCCGCGAGCAGTTCGAGAAGGCCCTGTCCATGTCGCCCATGGACTCCCTGGTGGTGCGCGAGGCAGGCCGCTTCTATTTCCAGACAGGCGACTTCGACCGCGCCTCGCTGCTGCTGCAGAAGGCGGTGATGCTCAACTCGCACGACCTCATGGCCCTGTTCTTCTACGCCCGGCTCCTGGGCGAGCAGAAGGAGTACGCCCAGGCCATCGACTACATGGAACGCATCGAAAAGCGCCTGCCCGACGACTCCGAGATCCGCTTCTACCTGGGACGGTTCTACGGCGAATCCGGCAACCTCTTCCAGGGGCATCTCCAGCTGGCCTACTCCGGCCTCTACAAGAACGACAAGAAGCAGGCGGAATTCCAGAGGAAGCAGGCCGAGCAGTTCAGCAAGACCGAGGACGACAAGAAGGCCCTCGAGGATTTCGACAAGGCGCTGAACGAGCGCGCGGAGATGTGGTGATCAGCGGCGACGGTTCCGCACCGGCCCTTGCGGCCTACCGCCCCGCCGCCTCTTCCTGCCTGCTCACGCATCTGCCGAACGGCCTGCGCATCGCAGTCGAGTCCCTGCCCGACGTGCGCTCCGCCGCCGTGGGCATCTGGGTCTGCTCGGGCTCGCGCCAGGAGACATCCGGCCTGGAAGGCGCCGCCCACCTCTGGGAGCACATGGCCTTCAAGGGCACCACGCGCCGCAGCGCGCTGGACATCGCCATGGCCCTGGACCGCCTGGGCGGCCTGTCCAACGCCTTCACCGGCCGCGAGGAGACCTGCTTCCACGCCCGGGTGGTGGACACCGGCGTGGCCGAGGCCTTCGACATCCTTGCCGACCTCGTCCTGCACCCGCTTCTGGACGCCCGTGAACTGAAGCTCGAGAAGGACGTCGTGCGGCAGGAGATCGCGGCCGTGGACGAGACGCCCGAGGAATACGCCTTCGAGACCTTCTGGAAATCGCTCTGGGCCGATCCGGCCCTGGCCCATCCCATCCTTGGCACCGTGGCCTCGGTGAACGGGCTTTCCCGCGCGAAGCTGCTCGAATGGCGACAACGCTGGCACGCGCCCGAGCGGCTGATCGTGGCCGCCTGCGGCGCGGTGGACGCGAATGCCCTTGTCGCTGCGGCCGAGCGGGCCTTCGGCGGACTGCCGTCCGGCCCTGCCGCCGCCCCCGCCCCCGCGGCTCCGCGCTTCAGGCCCCGCGCCCTGGCCGAGGAACGGGACAGCGAGCAGTGCCACGTCTTCCTGGCCTTTCCCGCGCCCGGCCTCACGGACCCGCGGCGCTACGCCGTCTCCTGCCTGGCCACGCTGCTCGGCGGGCAACTCTCCTCGCGCCTCTTCCAGGAGGTGCGCGAGAAACGGGGGCTGGCCTACTCCATCTCCGCGAGCCCGCATTTCCTCTCCGACTGCGGCGTGCTCGAGATCTACGCCGCGGCGCAGCCCGACCGCACGGACGAGCTCCTGCACGTTCTGCGCGGCGAGCTCGAGGCCATAGCCGGGTGCGGCGGATCGGCGAAAGCGGTCACCGAGGACGAGCTCGACCGCGCCCGGGAACACCTCACCGGGCTCCTCTACCTCGGCGCCGAGTCCACCGAGGAGCGCATGCTGCGCCTGGCCCGCAACGTGGCGGTCTTCGGCCGCCAGGTGGAACTGGACGAGGCGGCGGCAGCCCTCGCCGCCGTGACCCTGGACGACGTGCGCGCAGCGGCCCGCGAACTGGCCAGGCTCGACAAGGCCGCGCTCTGCGTGGTCGGGCCGAGCGTCGATCCGGCCTGGGCAGAAACCTTCGGGACCTCCTTCGAGCGGCCGTGATGCGGGAGGAATGCGTCTGGCCGGTCGGCGACGGCCGCCTCGCGGTGCGCCGAGGCGACCTGACGCGGGCGGAAAGCGCGGCCATCGTCAACGCCGCGAACTCCTCGCTCCTCGGCGGAGGCGGCGTGGACGGAGCCATCCACCGCGCGGCCGGACCAAGGCTCCTCGCCGCCTGCAAGGCCATCGCGGCCGAGCGAGGTCCCCTGCCGCCCGGCCGCGCCGTGATCACCCCGGGCTTCGACCTGCCGGCCCGCTTCGTCATCCATACCGTGGGTCCCATCTGGCAGGGAGGAGGCTGCGGCGAGCCGGACGTCCTCGCCTCGGCCTACGACGAATCCCTGCGCCTGGCAGCGGAAAACGGACTTTCGGACATTTCCTTCCCGGCCATAAGTTGCGGGGTTTATGGCTATCCGGTAGCATTGGCGGCCCCGCTGGCCATAGGGCGCCTCACGGCGGCCCTGGCCGCTGGCCTCGTGGCCGAGGCGGCCATGGTCCTCTTCTCGACCGAGGCCTTCCAGACCTGGGCCGGGTGCGCCCGGGATGCCCTGGGCAACCCGTCGGACCATCCTTAGGACTCCCGTCGGCAATCTTCAGGGCCTCTTTCGGGCACCTTCGGCGGGCAGACCACTTGCGGAGTGAATTGATGAGCGAATCGACGAACGGACAAAACGGCCTCAGGGGCACGACCATCCTCGCCGTGCTCGACGAGCACGGCGTGACCGTGGCCGGGGACGGCCAGGTGACGCTCGGACAGAGCATCGTGGTCAAGCACGGCGCGCGCAAGGTGCGCCGCCTGTACAAGGACCGCATCGTGGCCGGCTTCGCCGGTTCCACGGCCGACGCCTTCACCCTCTTCGAACGCTTCGAGTCCAAGCTCGAGCAGTTCAAGGGCAACCTCGCCCGCGCCGCCGTGGAGCTGGCCAAGGAATGGCGGACGGACAAGTACCTGCGCCGTCTGGAAGCCATGCTCCTGACCAGCGACGGCCGCCAGATCCTGATGCTCTCCGGCAACGGCGACGTCATCGAGCCCGACGACGGCCTGGCCGCCATCGGCTCGGGAGGGGCCTACGCCCTGGCCGCAGCGCGGGCGCTTCGCCGCCACGCGGACATGCCCTCGCGCGAGACCGCCGAGGCGGCCATGCACATCGCGGCGGAGATCTGCGTCTTCACCAACGACAACCTGGTCATCGAGACCTTGGAAGCATCCTAGAAATCCATGAGCAACGACATCACCAACGGCGCGGCCAAGCCCTCCCGGCTGCCCGCGCGCGACCCGGACGACTTCGAGGCCACGACCTCGCTCACGCCGCGCGAGATCGTCTCCGAGCTGGACCGCTACGTCATCGGCCAGGCCGAGGCCAAGCGCATGGTGGCCATCGCCATGCGCAACCGCTGGCGCCGCATGCGGCTCGATCCCTCCCTGCGCGACGAGATCGCGCCCAAGAACATCATCATGATGGGCCCCACGGGCGTGGGCAAGACCGAGATCGCCCGCCGCCTGGCCAAACTCTGCAAGTCGCCCTTCTTCAAGGTCGAGGCCACCAAGTTCACCGAGGTTGGCTACGTGGGCCGCGACGTGGAGTCCATGGTCCGCGATCTCATGGAGATCGGCGTGAACCTGGTCAAGGGCGAAGAGGCGGCCAAGGTCAAGGTCCAGGCCGAGAAGCGCGCCGAGGACATGCTCCTCGACCTGCTCCTGCCCGGCAGCCGTCCGCCCGAGAGCGGCGCCGTTCCCGGCACGCCCGATGCCCCTCCCCCGCCGCCCGACCCGGCCTCCACGCGCGAGAAGTTCAGGAAGCTCTGGCGCGAGGGCAAGCTCGACGACCGCGAGGTGGAGCTGGACGTCGCCGTGCAGGGCGGACCGCAGAGCGAGATCATGGCCATTCCGGGCATGGAGGACATGGGCTTCCAGCTCAAGGACATGCTCGCCAACGTCTTTCCCCAGAAGCGCAAACGCCGCCGCACCAAGGTACGCGACGCATACGAACTGCTCATCCAGCAGGAGAGCGAGAAGCTCGTGGACATGGACCGGGTCATGGACATCGCCCGCGCCCGCGTGGAGCAGTCCGGCATCCTGTTCATCGACGAGATCGACAAGATCTGCACGGGCGAGCGCAAGGGCGGCCAGGGCGCGGAAGTCTCGCGCGAAGGCGTGCAGCGCGACCTGCTGCCCGTGGTCGAGGGCTGCGTGGTGAACACCAAGTACGGCATGGTCAAGACCGACCACATCCTGTTCATCGCCGCGGGCGCCTTCCACACGGCCAAGCCCTCGGACCTCGTGCCCGAGCTGCAGGGCCGCTTCCCGCTGCGCGTGGAGCTGACGGACCTGGGAGCCGACGACTTCTACCGCATCCTGACCGAGCCGAAGAACGCCTTGTCCGTGCAGTACACGGCGCTGCTCGGCACCGAGGGGCTGTCCGTGGAGTTCGCGGACGATGCGCTGCGCGAGATCGCCGAGGTGGCCGAGGAGATCAACCGCGAGACCGAGAACATCGGCGCGCGCAGGCTCTCCACGATCATGGAGCGCCTGCTCTCCGAACTTTCCTTCAACGCCCCGGACATGGGCGGACAGCAGGTGCGCATCGACCGCGAGTACGTGAGGAACGCGCTCGCCGACGTGCGCGAGGACCGCGACCTGTCCCGCTACATTCTCTAGCAGGCTGTTGAAAAATGGCGATCTGCCGCGTCAGCGAAAAAACCAGCCCGCTTATGTATGGAGAATACACGGCGCGTCCTGTTTTTTTCGCTTCCTTGCATCTCACCATTTTTGAACAACCAGCGTTTTTTTAACGTTTCCACCGGCCTGCCAAAGGATTGAAACATGAGTGACGCCTGCATCACCGCCCAGGACAAGGCCCGCATGATCATGGAGGCCCTGCCCTTCATCCGGAAATTCCACGGCCAGACCATCGTCATCAAGTACGGCGGCCACGCCATGGTGGACGAGACCCTGAAGCAGCAGTTCGCGCAGAACGTGCTGCTGCTCAAGTACGTGGGCATCAACCCGGTCATCGTCCACGGCGGCGGCCCGCAGATCAAGGAGATGCTCGGGAAGCTGAACATCCAGAGCGAGTATCGCCAGGGGCTGCGGGTCACGGACGACGCGACCATGGACGTGGTCGAGATGGTCCTGGTGGGCAAGGTCAACAAGCAGATCGTGGGGCTTCTGAACCGTCACGGCGGCAAGGCCGTGGGCCTGTCCGGCAAGGACGGGGGGCTGCTCACGGCGCGCAAGCTCGAGATGGTCCTCGAGCGCAAGGACGCGCCGCCCGAGATCATCGACCTCGGCAAGGTCGGCGAGGTCATGGCCGTGAACAACTCGCTCATCCGCTCGCTGCAGTCCGAGGGCTTCATCCCGGTCATCGCGCCCGTGGGCGTGGACGAGGAAGGCCTGACCTACAACATCAACGCCGACTCCGTGGCCGGGGCCGTGGCCGCGGCGCTGCGCGCCAAGCGCCTGCTGCTCCTGACCGACGTCTCGGGCGTGCTCGACAGGGACAAGAACCTCATCCCCTCCTTCACCCGCATGCAGGCCGTGCAGGCCATGGAAGACGGCACGGTCACGGGCGGCATGATCCCCAAGCTCAAATGCTGCCTGGAGGCCGTGGAGCATGGCGTGGAAAAGGTGCAGATCATAGACGGGCGAGTGGAGAACTCCATCCTGCTCGAGCTCTTCACCGACACCGGCATCGGCACGGAGATCGTGATCTAGTCCGCGCTCAGGCGCACGAATCAGCGGGGGGCGGAGGCAGCGGCGCGCCGGGCGCGGGCATGCTGTCTCCGCCCTTGCCTTTCCCGCCCGAGCCCGAGACGAGCGAGCCCACGATGATGAGCCCGGCGCCGCAATAGAAATTCCAGCCCGGCTGCTCCGCGAAGAGCAGCGCCCCCCATACCCCCGCGAAGATGATCTGGGCATAGCCCACCACCGAGGCCCGGCCCGCGGGCTCGAGGGCGACGCCCTTGGTCATGTCCAACTGGGCGCGCTGCGTGAGCACGCCGATGCCGGCGAGGGCCAACCATTCCCAGCCCTCGGGCCAGCGCCAGATCGGAATGGAACCGACGAGGGAGAAGGAGGCCGCGGCCACGCTCACATAGAGCGTGGGAATGAGGGGATGCTCGGTGCGGCCGAGCTCGTGCAGGCAGACCAGGACCCCGCCTCCGCACACGGCCGAGACCACGGCAGCGATGACGCCGGGCAGGTAGGGCGCGGCAGCGCCGCCTCCGAAGAGGAAGGAGGGCCGGGCGATGAAGATCGCCCCGGCCAGGGACAGGGCCAGGGCGACGGAGGTGCGGCCCCAGAAGCGCTCGCGGCCGAGAAAGGAGGAGAAGACGGCCGCGAAGACCGGGTGCAGGTAGTAGAGGGTGATGGCGTCGGTCAGGGGCATTACGGTGACGCTGTAAAAGCTGCAGGCCATGGTCGTGAAGCCGAGCAGGCCGCGCAGGACGAGCAGGCCGCGCCGCCTTCCGAGACTGAAGCCCCCTCCTCCGGCCCGACGCATCATCCACAGGCACAGCCCCACGCCCCACATGCCGCGGAAGCTGACGATCTCCATGAAGTTCATGTTCTGCCCGAGCAGCTTGATGAGCACCTGGGCCAGGCTGAACCACAACGTGCCGAGGAGCATCAGCCGCAGCCAGGGCGGGAGGACGGAGAGGCGGAAGGTCATGGCTGAAAACGGTCGCTTCCGTCGCCGGTGGGATCGGAGGAGTAGGTGATGCGCAGGGAGCAGGACGCGGGCGGGTTTCCGGAACCGCTTCCGGGCGCCTCGCACAGCGCGGCGAGACAATCGCCCGCGCCCGCGAGCAGCCCGGCGACGTCGAGCCCCTGGGCCGTCGGGGAAAACGGGGTGCAGAGGGCCATGCCGCTTTCGAGAAGGCGTACCGCGCCGCGCCTGTTGCCCTGCCTCTCGTGAAACAGGGCCACGGCTATCTGCAGGATGCCCTGGTACAGGGCGCGCAACGGCTCCTTCTCCGCGAGCCACAGCTCCTCGAGCGTCTCGTGGCAGGCGAAATAGGCCCCGGCGTTGAACTGCTCCACGGCCAGGGCAAGGGTATCTTTCGGAGAACGGGGCTTTTCGCCGGGCGAGCGAAAAGGCGGTGCCAGCGACGACGGGTCGTCGGGAATGGCCGTCATGGCCGCGCTCAGGCCCAGGTCACGACGATCTTGTCGCCCTCGTCGCGCTCGCGCACGAAGACGTTGACGTGGTCCCGGGGAGAGGTCTCCACGCGCGTGCCCACATAGTCGGGCTGGATAGGCAGCTCGCGGTTGCCGCGGTCCACCAGCACCAGAAGCTCCACGGCCTTGGGACGTCCGTAGTCCAGAACGGCCTCGAGCGCGGCCCGGATGGTGCGCCCGGTGAAGAGCACGTCGTCCACCAGGACGACCACGGTGCTCGCAAGGTCGAAGGGGATCTCCGTGCACTGGATGGAGGGCTGGACCGTGAGGCTTGTCCAGTCGTCGCGGTAGAGGTTGATGTCCAGCTTGCCGATGCGCACGCGCGCACCCAGCCGCTCGTCGAGCATGGCCTTGAGACGGGTGGCGACATCCGCCCCGCGCCGCTGGATGCCGACCACCGCCAGCTCGGCTGCGTCGGGGTGGCGTTCGGCCACGGCTTCCGCCAGGCGGCCGAGCATGGTCTGCATCTCTTCCGCGGTGACGATGACCTCGGTGCTGCTCATAGGGTACCCCTCGGGAAAAAAATTACTCTTAGGCCTTTTCAGAAAAAATCGCAATTTCCCCGCGTCGTCTTTTACCTGTCTCGCCCGCCTTTTACCTGCCCGGGGTATGCGTGAATTGTCGCACAGCCCTTGCAATTTGGAGCACATTCATTGACAAGGACCACTTGGACGTTATCTAGGTACGGTCACGTACCGTACAGGAGGAACACATGATCGAAGTTACCGCTTCCGCGAAGGAGCAGTTGGACAAGTACTTCGCGGACAAGGACGTATCCCCCATTCGGGTGTACCTGGCCACGGGCGGCTGAGCCGGCCCGAGGCTGTCGCTGGCTCTGGACGAGCCGCGTGAATCCGACGAACAGGTTGAAACGCAGGGCTACACCTTCATCGTCGAGAAAGATCTCTACGGGAAGGCGCAACCCATCAAGATCGACATGTCCTACCTCGGCTTCCAGGTGACATCCGCCATGGAGCTCGGGGGAGGCGGCTGCGGCTCAAGCTGCGGCTCCGGGGGCTCCTGCTCCTGCTGAGTCGACGACCTGATCGCCTCAAAAGCGCGCGGCTCCACCGCGCGCTTTTTTGTATCTTCAAACCTCATATGGAGTTTACGACATGATCACCATGACCCCCCAGGCCAAGGAAAAGATCGACCAGTACTTTGCCGACAAGGACGTGCAGACCATCCGCGTCTTCCTGAGCCAGGGCGGCTGCTCCGGCCCCTTCCTGGGCCTGGCGCTCGACGACGCCAAGGACGCCGACGAGACTTTCGTCGTGGACGGCTACACCTTCGCCGTGGACAAGGAGCTGCTCGAGCAGGCCAAGCCCATCGCCATCGACATGGGCCCCATGGGCTTTTCCATCTCCTCTTCCCTCGTCTTCGAGCGCTCGGGCTGCGGCTGCTCTTCCTGCGGCACCGGCGGCTGCAGCTGCTAGCGCCCGGCCTTCGGACAAAACAAAAGGGCGCCGGAGAACCGGCGCCCTTTTCGCTTGTCCGCGGACAGAAAAGCTGAGGCTAGAGCCACTCCCCGACGAAGTCCTCGGCCGTGACCAGCGTGTAGCCCTTGTCCTGCAGGGCCGCGGCAACGGGAGAGGCGTCTTGCGCTGCCACACGGAAGACGATCATGCGCCGCTCCTGGTGGAAAAAGGTTCCCGTGGAGATGATGGACATGCCGAGGGAGGCGATGATGCCCGAGACCTCGTGGATCACGCCCGTGCGGTCGGCCGTCTCGATGACGATGCGCTGCCCGCCCTGCCTGAGCCCCATCTCCTCCACCAGCACGTCGAGCATGACCGTGCGGTTGATGTAGCCGAGCAGCTTGCCCGTGGTGTCGTCGACCACGGCCAGCCCGGCCAGGTTCTTCTCGTGCATGATCTGGGCGGCGGTCTCGATGTCCATGGTCGGGGAAACGGTGACCATGTCCTTCCGGATGATCTTTTCCACCGTGAGCTTGGACATGAGGTAGTTGATCTCGTGCTTCTCGAGCGCCGTCAGGAGCGAGGGCAGTGCGGCCATGATGTCCTCGAGCCGCACGTAGCCGACCAGCTTGTCGCCGTCCATGACCAGGAGGATCCAGAGGTTGTCCTCGTCCAGGAGCTTGCGGGCGTCCTTGACCAGGGTCTTGGGAGTCACCGTGTCGAACTTCTTGAGCATCTTCAGGCCGACGTACATCATTCGCTCCTTGCTGGGAAAAGAGGTCGCTTCGCGGAAAAAGAGAGCACCCGGGCGCACGAGAATCAGAAATACAGGCCGGGACGGCTGTCAGGAAAGAACGCGATCGGGCGGACGAAGTCAAGGGGGAAGCGAACGGCGCGGGCAAAGCGTACCCGCGCGCTCCGAAACTTCTTCGCCTGGACGGAAGCGGCGGCTTCCGGTATAGCCCCCTGCCATGCATGAAATGTCCATCGTCCAGAGCCTGCAGGACATCATCCGGCAGGAGATGGGACGCCACGGCGTCACCCGGCTCCTGGCCGTCCGCGTGGTCCATGGCCGACTGACCAACGTCGTCCCCGAGGCGCTCGAGTTCGCCTGGGAGGTCATGACCAAGGACACCGACATGGAAGGCGCGCGCCTGGAGACCGAGGAGATTCCGCTGAAGCTCCGCTGCGGCGGCTGCCGCCGCGAGTTCGAGCCCGAGGACATCACCGCGGTGCTCGCCCCCTGCCCCGTCTGCGGCGAGCAGATCGGCCACGAGGTCGTGGCCGGGCGCGAGCTGCACATCGCCCACATCGAAGCCGAATAGGAGGTCGTCTCCCATGCAGATACCCGTGGTTCGCAACATTCTCGAGGCCAACGACCGCATCGCCGGGCAGCTCAAGAAGATGTTCGCGGAAAAGAAGATCCTGGTCCTGAACCTCATGAGCTCGCCGGGCGCGGGCAAGACCTCGCTGCTCGAACGCACCCTGCGCGACCTGGCGGGCGAGTTCCGCATGGCCGTCATCGAGGGCGACCTGCAGACCGACAACGACGCCCGCCGCGTGGCCGCGACCGGCGCGCAGGCCGTGCAGATCAACACCGAGGGCGGCTGCCACCTGGACGGCTCCATGGTCATGGAGGCCCTGGGCTCGCTCGACCTCACCAGCCTGGACATCCTGTTCGTCGAGAACGTGGGCAACCTGGTCTGCCCCGCGGAATTCTCCGTGGGCGAGGACCACAACGTGGCCCTGCTCTCCGTCACCGAGGGAGACGACAAGCCGGAGAAATATCCCCTGCTCTTCCACATCTCCTCGGTCCTTCTGCTGAACAAGACCGACCTCCTGCCCTATGTGGACTTCGATCTCGGCCGCGCCTCGGCCCACGCCACGGCGCTCAACGCCGGAATCGCGGTGCTGCCCGTCTCCTGTCGCGCGGGCGACGGCCTGGAGGCCTGGTACGACTGGCTGCGCGCGGCGCGCGCGGCCAAGGCCGGGGCGGCCTGAGCCCCAATTCCCACTGGAGGTCATCATCATATGAGCGACGCCTGCAAAAGCTGTTCGTCCGCCGGTTCCTGCTCCCCGCAGGACAAGGCGGCCTGCGGCGAGAAGTCCGAGGCCGAGAAGGAACTCGAGAAGGTCCTCTCGCGCATCAAGCACAAGATCGTGGTCCTGTCCGGCAAGGGCGGGGTGGGCAAGAGCACCGTGGCGGCCAACATCGCCATGTCGCTGGCGCGGGCCGGCAAGAAGGTCGGCCTGCTCGACGTGGACGTGCACGGCCCGTCCATCCCCCGCCTGCTGTCGCTGAAGGGCCAGCATCCGAACGTCGACGACAACATGATCGAGCCCGTGGCCTACGCCAAGAATCTGTGGGTCATGTCCACCGGCTTCCTGCTGCCGAGCGACGACGAGGCCGTTGTCTGGCGCGGGCCGGTGAAGATCGGCGTGATCCGCCAGTTCATCCAGAACGTGGCCTGGGGCGACCTGGACTTCCTGGTCGTGGACTGCCCTCCGGGCACCGGCGACGAGCCCTTGACCGTTCTGCAGCTCCTGGGCGAGGAGTCCAAGGCGGTGGTCGTGACCACGCCGCACATGCTGGCCGTGGACGACGTGCGCCGCTCCATCACCTTCGTGGGGCTGGTCGGCGCCACGGTGCTCGGCATCGTGGAGAACATGAGCGGCTTCGTCTGCCCGGACTGCGGCAAGACGCACGAGATCTTCAAGAGCGGTGCGGGAGAGAAGCTGTCCCTGGAGACGGGGGCGCCCTTCCTCGGCCGCATCCCCTTCGATCCCGAGCTGGCCAGGGCCGGCGACGAGGGCTTCAACTACCTCACGGTCTACCCCGAGTCCGAGACGGCCAAGTCCGTGGAGAAGATCATCGCTCCCATCCTGGCGCTCGACGCATAGGCAGCCACGGAGTCCTGAAAAAACGAAGGGCCGGGGTGAGAACCCCGGCCTTTTTTCTTTCATCCGCGCGTTCGGGATGCCGGTCGACCGTCGAAAATTCTAGAGGCCGTCCACGTACTCGCGCTTGTTGAGCCCGAGCAGGCAGAAGACCTCGTAGGTGATCGTCCCCCACCAGCCGGCGAGTTCGTCCGGCGTGACCGGATCGTCCCCCTCCCCGCCGAGCAGCCAGGCGTCGTCGCCCGCCTCGGCCCCGGGAATGTCCGAGACGTCCACGATGGAGAGCTGCATGCACACGCGGCCGCAGACCTTGGCGCGCCTTCCGCGGATCACGACCTCTGCCTTGCCGCCCAGGGCCCGGCTGTAGCAGTCCGCGTATCCCGCCGCGATGACGGCCACGCGCATGGCTTTCGGGGCGACGAAGGTGCAGCCGTAGCTCACGCTCTCGCCCGCGTCCAGGCTGTGCACCTGGGCCACCGGCGTGCGCACGGACATGGCGGGCCGCAGGCGCTCGCCGAGGTGCGCGAGCGGCGTGCCGCAAAAGGGATTCACGCCGTAGAGCGCAATGCCCGGCCGCTGCAGGTCGTAGCGCAGCTCCGGATAGGCGAGAAGCCCCGCGGAATTGCCGAGCGTGCAGGCGAAGTCGAGCCCGGCTGCCCGCAGCTCGCTGCACACGGCCTCGAACACGCCGCGCTGGCGGACCACGTAATCGTCTCGCGCGGGCTCGTCGGCCGTGGCCAAATGCGAGGCCACGAGCTCGAGACGAAGCTCCCGATTGGCGGCCAGGGTGGCGACGAGATCGGGCACGTCGGGCAGCCTGAACCCGAGCCGCCCCATGCCGGTATCGAACTTGAGCGCCAGCCGCGCCTGGCCGCCCGCGTTCCTCGCGGCCTCGGCCAGCATCGCGAGCTGTTCTCTCCGGTAGATGTAGGGGACGAGGCCGTGTTCGACCACGGCCGCGGCGTCCGCCTTGTCCAGCGGGCCGAGCAGGGAGACGATGCGGCCGGAGAACTCGCCGCGCAGGGCCACGGCTTCCTCCACGCTGCCCACGCACATGGACCCGGCTCCGGCCTGGGCCAGGGTCCTGGCCACCGGCAGCAGACCATGGCCGTAGGCGTCTGCCTTGATCACCGGGGCCGGGTTCCCCGCGACCTCGCGCAGAAGCAGATAGTTTTCCCTGATGGCGTCGAGATCTATGCGAGCGATGAGCTTGTTGAAAGGCACACTCATGTTCGGGTCCTCGTTGCTGCAGGCATCCGGCCCTCCGGACGCCATGTTGAAGGCCGTCCTTGTATCCCCTTCCGATGTGCATGAAAAGCCGCAACCACCTGGGAAACGAAGATTTGCGCGGCTTCTGCCTTGTCTTGGACGCTCATGTCATGCTAAGCAAGGCCCGCCGTCGCCGACGGCAAGCAGGCACGATGCACAACTCGGGAACCCATATCATAAAGGTCTTGTTACCCTCCCAGACAATGCAGCGCTGCCGGTCAGCCGCATTGCGCCTCCTTTGCGCGTCCGCGATCATCCTCGCCTGCATCGCCCTTCCCGGCCTCGCCGGGGCTCAGGCGCCCCAATCCGAGCAGACCACCCAGGTGGTGAAGAATCCGAAGACTTCCCAGGAGTGGGAGCTCACGGCGGACCGCGTTTCCACCAACCACGCGGCCGGGATCGTCCAGGCATGGGGGCACGCGGTCCTGCGCAGCGGCAACGACTATCTCTCCGGGGACTTCATCGAGTATTTCCGCGACAGCGGCTGGATTTACCTTAAGGGCAACGTCCACAGCTACTGGCACGACTACGACATCTACGCCGACGAGGCGCAGTTCGACCTGGTCAACAAGACCGGAAAGCTCACGAACGGCATCCTCTTCATCGAGCAGGGTTCCCTCGTGGTCAAGGGCAAGGAGTTCGACAAGACCGGCGAGGACACCTACACCTTCACCGAGGCGACGCTGACCGGCTGCGAGGGCTCGAACCCGGCCTGGTCCATCAAGACCGATACCGGCGACCTCACCGTGGGCGACTACGCCAACGTCTACTCGTCCCAGTTCCTCGTCAAGGGAACGCCGATCCTTTACGCCCCCTATATGCGGGTGCCTCTTCGCGCCGACCGCCAGACCGGCTTCCTGCCGCCAACCTACGGCTCTTCCTCGCGCCTGGGCGGCTTCTACAGCCAGCCCTTCTTCTGGGCCATAGACGCCGAGCGCGACCTGACCGCCTACGCCGACTATTTCGGCAAGCGCGGCCCCATGGTCGGCCTCGAGTACCGCAGCGCGGACGACGCGCAGACCCACGGCCTGTGGCGGATGGATTATATCGACGACAAGGTCGTGGTCGACAACCAGAGCGAGCAGGAAGAGGAGTTCGAGAACAGCGGCCTGATCCGGACGAACCACCAGCGCTACTGGCTGCGCAGCAAGTACGACGGCTGGACCTTCGATCCCGACTACCAGGTCAAGCTCGACCTCGACTACGCCTCGGACCAGACCTTCCTGCGCACCTACAATCACCTGCATACAAGGTATTCACAGAGCTACAACGACTTCCTGAACGACTTCGGCCGCGGCATCGACACCATCGACTCCCTGACGCGCACGAGCACCGGCCTCGCCACCCGCACCTGGGGGGGCGAATACGCCATGAACCTGAGGGCCGCGTATACCGAGAACTTCAACTACATGAACGGCAACCAGCCCGGGGACAAGAACCCCACGGTGCAGGTCCTGCCCGAACTGTCCGCCTATGCCTACAAGCAGCAGCTGCTGAACTCGCCCTTCGAGATCCAGGCCGACTCCTCGCTGACGTATTTCACCCGCAACTACGGCACCAGCGGCGGCCGCTTCGACGTCCTGCCGCAGCTGAGCCTGCCGCTGGCGAGCCCTTACGGCTCGATCATCCCGCGCATGGGCTGGCGCGAGACCATGTACTCGGCGACGCAGGACAACTCGTCCAGCGACGTCGACGAGGGCACGCAGGACAGGCAGCTGTTCAGCTACGGAGCAGCCGCCTTCTCCGAGGTCTCCGGCACCTACGACCTGGGCACGCCCCCGGCCCTCCTGGCGCCCGACGCCTCGCTCGCCGGGACGAGCACCTGGGTGGGGCTGCGCCATGCCATCCAGCCGCGCGTGGACTACTCCTGGACGCAGAACGTCGAACAGAGGAGCCTGCCCGAATACGACCAGTACGACCGTATCGGCGCCCAGAACCAGGTCACCTATTCGCTGACCAACCTCCTCAACCGCAAGCGGGGGACGGTCAACGTGGCGAAGGACGAGGACGGAAAGCCCGATCCCTTCGTCGCCTACAGCTACCGCGATTTCCTGCGTCTGCTGATCGAACAGAGCTACGACTTCCGCGAGGCCGACCGCAACACGGATCTGAACGAATATCCGCGCCGTCCGTTCGGCGACGTCCTGGCGCAGACCGATTTCTATCCCCTGGACTGGCTCTCCCTGACCAACAAGACCTACACTTCGCCTTATGGAGAAGGCATCACCCGTTTCGAGAACACGGTGGGATTTTACGACCCGCAGTACGGCCAGCTCAGCGTAGGGTTCACCCAGTACAGCAAGATCGACGAATACAAGCGCCAGAACCGCAGCGCCATCAACATGCTGACGCTCAGGGGGCAGCTCAACCTGCCGCAGGATCTGACGCTCGAAACCGTCTACCAGTACGACATACGCAACGACATCCCCATCACCACCGACATCGGCCTCACGTGGCACGCACAGTGCTACGACGTCACGGCCTTCTACTCCGCCACGCAATACGACCGCAGCATCGCCCTGTGGGTCTCGATCCTGGGTTTCAAGTCGCCCGGCATCAGCCTGAGCCAGAATACAAACAACTCCAATTGACGACATAGCCTCGCCATGGACCAGCTCCCCATCCCCCGCTCCATCCAGCTGCTCTCTTCGGAACTGACCGACCAGATCGCCGCGGGCGAAGTGGTCGAGCGGCCCGCCAGCGTGGTCAAGGAGCTCGTGGAGAACGCCCTCGACGCCGGGGCCACGCGAATTTCCGTGGAGATCGAACGCGGCGGGCAGGGACTCATACGCATCACGGACAACGGCTCGGGTATCGCGGCCGACGAGCTGCCCCTGGCCCTGACGCGCCATGCCACGAGCAAGATCGCCACATTTCACGACCTGCTGAACGTCGCCAGCTTCGGATTTCGGGGCGAGGCCCTGGCCAGCGTGGGCTCGGTCTCCCGCCTGCGCCTCGTCTCGCGCGCCGAGCGGCACGAGGCCGCAGCCATCGCGGCGGAACACGGCCGCCTCGGCGAGGTGGAACCGGCGGCCCTGGCCTCGGGCACGATCATCGAGGTCCGCGACCTGTTCGCCAACGTCCCGGCCAGGCTCAAGTTCCTGAAAAGCCTGGGCACTGAGGCCAAGCGCTGCCAGGACGCGGTCTCGCGCATGGCTCTCTCCCGCCTGGACGTGGGCTTCGTCTTCAAGGCCGAAGGCAGGACGCTCTTCCGTTTTCCGCCCGACCAGCCGCTGTCGAGCCGTCTCGCCGCGTTCTGGCCGCCCGCGATCTGCGAGGGACTTCTGCCCTTCGACCGGGCCCGCGACGGCAGGCGCATCCACGGTCTGGCCGGCAGCCCGCAGAAGGCCCAGGGCCGGGCGGACCGGATGCTCTTCTTCGTCAACGGCCGCGCGGTCCAGGACCGCGTGCTGTCCAGCGCTGCCCGCGAAGCCTACAAGGGACGCCTCCTGGCGCGCGAGTACCCCCAGGTCGTGGCCTTTCTCGAGCTGCCGCCCGAGGAGGTCGACGTCAACGTGCACCCGGCCAAGATGGAGGTACGCTTCCGCGAGGAGCAGTCCGTCTTCCTTCTCGTCCGCCAGACCCTGCAGGATGCCCTGGAGGCCACCGGCCCCGCGCTCTATGCCGATGCCGGGCGCGCCCCGGGCGAGGCGGGCACGGCAGCGGCCCCGCCGCCGCGCTGGCGTCCCGCGCCCACGCCCGCGCAACTCGGCCTGGTGCAGCCGCGTTCCTCCCGCGCCTACGGCGATTCCCAGGCGGAAGACGACACCTTCTTCCCGCAACCGAAATTCCCCGCCTATCGGGAATACACGCGCCAGGTCGCGGAAGAGCCCTCGGCCGAGGCACCTTCCCGGCCGTTTTCCGACGCCGGACGGGAACCTTCTGCCGCGACGCAGGAGGCCCGGCCGCCCTCCATCGGCGACATGCGCTACCTGGGACAGATAGCGGACACCTACCTGCTGCTCGGTCTGCCGGACGGCACGCTCGGCATCCTCGACCAGCACGCGGCGCACGAACGCATCCTCTACGCCGCCATGCACCGGCGCGGCCGCTCGGGCCAGTCCATGCCCCTGGCCCTGCCCGTTGAAATGCACCTGCACGAGGCCCAGGCGGAAAAGCTCGCTGAGCTCGGGGACGAACTCGCGGCTCTCGGCTTCGGGCTCGAGCGCCCTTCGCACGGTCTCGTGCGCATCACGTCCACGCCGTCCTCGCTGACCGCGGGCGCGGCCCGCGACTACATCGAGGCCGCCCTCGACGGACAGGCGACCTCGCTCGAGGACCTGTGGGTGCTCATGTCCTGCAAGACCGCCCTCAAGGCGGGACAGCCCCTGGCCCAGGACGAGGCCCTGCGCCTCATCGAGGCCTGGCGGGCCGTTCCGGACCGCTATTACTGCCCGCACGGCCGTCCTGCCCTGGTGCGCCTGGGCGCCGGGGAACTCGAGCGCCTCTTCAAGCGGCGCTGATCCCGCCTGCCGAGGAACTTCCCTCTCATCCCTCCTCCGGGCATAAAGTTTTCCCGGAAAAGTCCGATGGTGTCCCAGAGGCGTCGCATAGGCGGCGCAGTCCGACGCAGCGCAGGAAGCGCCGCGTGGAAACGCCATCGGAGGGCAACATGGCTATCGTAACATCCCTTCTGGACTACAGAAGAAAAAAGCAGCGCCCGTCGTTCGCATTGCCGATGGTCGAGGACGAGCCGACCACACGGCCGCATGTCTCGAAGCAGGCGATCTGGCGAAAGGACTTCAGCTCGTTCGGCGGGGTGATCTTCGGCATCCTCACGATCCGGGAGCTCCTGGGCTACCACCTGCACTACTTCGAGGAGTGGAAACACTACCTTCTGCAGATACTCGACATCTGCGCCAACACCACGGGCAAGGACCGGGCGGCGCTGCTCGGCGACGTGGTGCGCGACTTCAAGAGCTTCCTCTTCGAGGAGACGGGGCCGGAGAACAAGGAAGACATGGCCCTGGTCGTGCTCATCCTCGAGCTCATGGAAAAATCCGCGCTCCTGCGCCAGGACGCCCCCGGCCTGCAGTAGCCGTCCCGGAAAACAGCGGCGCCCGCTCCCCGGTCGGGGAACGGGCGCCGTCCTGCCTGTCCTTTCAGCTGATCCTACCCGAGCGCGTCGAGATAGGGATCGTCCTGGGCCAGATAGTTGCGCACGTAGTCGGCCGCTCCGTCCTCGAGGCTCGTGAACTCGCGGTCGAAGCCCGCCGTGCGCAGCTTCCCCATGGGCGCCTCGGTGAAGTACTGGTACTTGCCGCGGATGGCCTCGGGCATCTCGATGTACTCGACCTCGACCGGCTTGCCCATGGCCCCGAAGACCGCGGCGGCCAGGTCGTTCCAGCTGCGCGCCCGCCCCGTGCCGACGTTGAACACGCCGTTGACGCGCGGGTTCTCGAGCAGCCACCACATGACCTCGAGGCAGTCCTTGACGTAGATGAAGTCCCGCTTGGACTCGCCGTGTCCGTAGTCGGGATGATAGGACTTGAAGAGCCTGAGCCTGCCGGTCTCGCCGATCTGGCGATGGGCCTTGCAGATGACGCTCATCATGTCGGCCTTGTGGTACTCGTTGGGGCCATAGACGTTGAAGAACTTGAGGCTGGCCAGGCGGTCGAGCAGGCCGTGGCGATGCGCCCAGAGGTCGAAGAGCTGCTTGGAGTAGCCGTACATGTTGAGGGGCCGAAGCCGCTTCATGGTCTCGAGATCGTCCGAGAAGCCGAGATTGCCGTCCCCGTAGGTCGCGGCACTCGACGCATTGACCATGCGCACCCGCTTCTCGGCGCAGAATCCGGCCAGTATCTGCGTATAGCGCAGGTTGTTGCGCATCAGGAAGTCGGCGTCGCTCTCCGTGGTCGATGAACACGCGCCCATGTGCACCAGGGCGCGGATGCCCCAGGGATCCCGTCCGGCGGACACGGTCTCGAGGAACGCGTCCTTGTGGAGATATTCCTCGTAGCGCAGGCCCACGAGGTTCTTCCATTTCTCGTCATGCCCCAGCTCGTCCACGACCAGAATCCTGTCGATGCCCATCTGGTTGAGCTTCCAGATGAAGGCGCTGCCGATGAATCCGGCTCCTCCGGTAACGACGTACATGCATGCTCCTCGGTGCTGAATTGCGGCGGACGGCCGCCGCGAGGCGCAAGCATAGCCCAGGGCGCACGACTTTCCAAGTGCCGCGCACCGAGCACGAACACCCGTCGTCCGGGGCGTGTCTTGCCAAGCAGGGCGAATTCTGCAAGAAAGCTTTTTTGGTCCAGCCACACGGAGTACGAAAGACCATGCGCACCATCGTCCTGCTTCTTGCCAGCCTCCTGACCATCACCGCCTGCGCCGGCGCCGACAAACGCGACGACAAAGCCCTGCGCGAGGAAATGCGCACCATCCTGCACGAGCACCCCGACATCCTCCTCGACGTCCTGCGCGAGAACAAGATCGCGGTCTACGAGATCGTGGAACAGGGCGTTGCCGCCAAGCAGGCTGCCGAGGAGCAGAAGCGCCTCGACTCCGAGATCAAGAATCCGCTCCAGCCGACCTACGATCCGAGCCGTCCCGTGCTCGGCAACCCGTCCGCGCCCTACCTCATGGTCGGCTACTCCGATTTCCTCTGCCCCTATTGCGCCCGGGCGGCGAAGACCATCAGCGAGCTCGTCAAGAAGCACCCCGAGGTCCGCTTCCAGTTCAAGCACTTCCCGCGCACCTCGCTCTCCATGACCCTGGCCAAGACCTTCGAGGCCATCGGCATGCAGGACCCCGCCAAGGCCTGGGAATTCCACGACCAGGTCTTCGCCCGCCAGGAAGAACTGGAGCACGCGCCCCAGAAGACCCTGGACGACATCCTCGCCGGACTGCATCTGGACATGGCGCGTCTGGCCAAGGACGTGAAGGATCAGAAGATCGCCGACGAGATCGAGGCGGACGCCGCCGAAGCCCAGAAGTTCGGCTTCAGGGGCACGCCCTCCTTCGTCCTCGGCGGCGTCTCGATCCGCGGCGCCTGGCCGCTCGAGAAGTACGAGGAAGTGCTCAAGACCGTCGAAGCCAGCCACGCCGCCGGGAGCGGCGCGAACTAGACCACGACCTGCACGAACAGTCTGGAACAAGGACACCACGCGATCCCCGGCCTCACGACGGCCGGGGCGCCCGGGCCCGGTCCTCGCCGGGCGATCAATCGACGAACCGTCAGGAGACGTCACCGCCAGGAGACGTCATTGGAGGACGACCATGCTCGTTATCCTCGACTACAAGGCCGGCAACCAGACCTCGGTCAGCCGCGCCCTCTCCTATCTGGGCATCACGAACACCATCTCCGCCGACCCCGCCGCGATCGAGGCCGCAAGCGGCATCGTCTTCCCCGGCGTGGGCGCCGCGGGGCAGGCCATGCGGGAGCTGACCACGACCGGCCTGGACGCGGTGCTGAAGGTCCAGGTCCAGAAAGGAAAGCCGCTGCTCGGCATTTGCGTCGGCTGCCAGATCCTGCTCGACTACTCCGCCGAGAACGACACCACCACGCTGGGCATCGTCCCCGGACAGTGCGCCATGTTCAATGCCGCCTGGAACGACGAGGACGGCCAGCCCATCAAGGTGCCGCACATGGGCTGGAACAAGCTCTCAAGGGTCAAGGAGAGCCCGCTGCTCCGGGGCATCGATCCGGAGGCTGAGTTCTATTTCGTGCACTCCTACTATCCGGTGCCCAAGGACGAATTCGTCATCGCCACCACGGACTACGGCACCAGCTTCTGCTCGGTGCACGGCCGTGACGGCCTGTGGGCCGTGCAGTTCCACGCCGAGAAGAGCGGACGCCCGGGACTTCGGCTGCTTGCGAACTTCGCCGACTACTGCAAGGAGGAGCGCCGTGCTCAGTAAGCGAGTCATCCCCTGCCTGGACGTCCGTGACGGCAGGCTGACCAAGGGCATCAAGTTCGAGGGCAACGTGGACATCGGCGATCCCGTGGAGAGTGCCCGCCACTACTACGAGCAGGGCGCGGACGAGATCGTCTTCTACGACATCACGGCCTCGCACGAAGGCCGCGGCATCTTCCTGGACGTGGTCGAGCGGGTGGCCTCCGAGATCTTCATCCCCTTCTCCGTGGGCGGCGGCATCCGCACCCTGGAAGACATGCGCGCCGTGTTGCTGGCGGGCGCGGAAAAGGTCTCGGTGAACTCCGCCGCGGTCAAGACTCCGGACATCATCAGCCAGGGAGCGGCCCAGTTCGGCGCGCAGTGCGTGGTCGTGGGCATGGACGTGCTCAAGGTCGGCGTCTCCGAGGAGATCCCGTCGGGCTACGAGATCGTCATCCACGGCGGCCGCAAGCGCATGGGGCTCGACGCCGTGGAATGGGCCCGCACCTGCGAGTCGCTTGGCGCGGGCGAGCTCTGCGTCAACTCCATCGACGCGGACGGAACCAAGGACGGCTACGAGCTGACGCTCACGCGCATGATCGCCGAGGCCGTGTCGATTCCGGTCATCGCCTCGGGCGGCGCGGGCAACCCACAGCACATGGTCGACGCGGTGACCGAGGGCAAGGCCACGGCGGCCCTCATCGCCTCCATCGTCCACTACGGCGAGTACAGCATCCCGGAAATCAAGCAATACATGAGCGAGCGAGGCGTCAAGGTCCGCTCGGTCTGGTAAGCGAAACATCCCTGCCGGGCGCGGCTCTCCGCGCCCGGCAACAAGGACACCATGCCCCTTTCCCTCTGCACAGACGATTCCACCCTGCTGTCCATCGACGGCGCCTTCCTGACCAGCGTCGCCCGCCAGTTCTGGCTGCCTCACATCTCCCCCGCCGACGTGCGCAAGGACGTTGAGGAGCAGGGTTTCGACGTCCTCGAGACCTTCATGACCCTCATCCGCGAGGTTCCGGACAGCCTCGACGACCGCCAAGTGGGCGAGAAACAGAACCTCTTCGCCAAGCGCCGCTACGCCCTGGAATTGGCCGGGGCCACGGTCATCCCGAGCCCGGCGCACCGCATGGACCAGGGCTACAAGCAGAGCGACGACCAGCGCCTCGTGGTCGCGAGCCTCTCCTTCTGCCTGCGGCTCAAGCCCCGTTTCCTCTGCCTCGTGGCCGGCGACCGCGACTACATCCCCCTGGTTGAGGAGCTGCGCTCACAGGGCATCCGCACCCTGCTCCTGACCCACAAGGATTTCTGCGCCAACGACCTCGAACGCGTCTGCTGGCGCGTGCAGCAGCTCGAGGCGCGCCTGGGTCTGAAACCTTCGCAGCGGCCCGCCGAGCCGCGCGAGAGGAGCGGCCTCCCGGCGGACGAGCCCTACGCGGATTCGGACGAATAGGAAGGGCGAACAGGAAGAAGATTCCCCGGACGACGGAAGGACTCCGGCCGAGGATGCACGAAAAAAGGGGCGCTGATGCGCCCCTTCTATTTTCCGACGACGAGGTCCGCGGACCTCGTTCGCTTCATTCCTTGCGTTCGAAGGTGCCGCTCTTGCCGCCGGACTTGAAGAGCAGGCGCACGCCGTCGATGACGATGTCCTTCTGCACGGCCTTGCACATGTCGTAGAGCGTCAGCGCGGCCGTGGAGGCGGCCACAAGGGCCTCCATCTCGACGCCGGTGGGGCCTGTCGTGCGCGCCTCCGCGGTTATGCGGATGACGTTCTCGGCCTCGTCCACGTCGAAGAGCACGTCCACGAAGGAGAGCGCCAGCGGATGGCACAGGGGGATGAGCCCGGCCGTCTGCTTGGCGGCCATGATGCCCGCGATCTTGGCCGTGGCCAGGGCGTCGCCTTTGGGCAGGGCCTTCTCGAGAAGCATGCCCATGGTGCGCGGCGAGAGGTGCACGGCCGCCCCGGCGCGGGCCACGCGCCGGGTGTCGTCCTTGCCCCCGACGTCCACCATGCGGGCCTCGCCCTTGTCGTCGATGTGGCTGAGCGCCTCGGAAGTCTCGGATGCGGACATCGGCAGCTACTCCCCGGACACCTTTTTGGCGGCCTTGTCGAGGAACTTCTTGACCTTGGCCATGGGTTTCTCTTCCTCGGCCCGCTCGAACTCGCGCAGGAGTTCCTCCTGCTTCTTGTTGATCTTCTTGGGAATGCGCACCGCGACCTCGACCAGGAGATCGCCGGACGCTCCGCCGGAGACGTGGGGAAGGCCAAGGCCCCTGAGTTGGAAGACCTCGCCGCTCTGGGTCCCCTTGGGGATGCCCATGGGCACGGAACCGTCCAGCGTGGGCACCTCGATGCGGTCGCCCAGAATGGCCTGGATGACGGAGATCTCGACCTTGACCACCAGATCCTGGCCCTGGCGGCTGAAGGTCTTGTCCTCGTCCACATACATGACCACGTAGAGGTCGCCCGAGGGACCGCCGTACATGCCGGGCTCGCCCTCGCCGCGCAGCCTCAGACGGCTGCCCGTGTCCACGCCGGCCGGAATGCGCACCTGCAGTTCGCGCACTTCCTGCACGGTGCCCTGGCCCATGCAGCGGGTGCAGGGATCGTGGATGATGGTGCCCTCACCCTTGCAGCGGGGGCAGGGCATGGCGATGCGGAAGAAGCCCTGGGACTGCTGCACCTGTCCGGTGCCCCGGCACTGGGGGCAGGTCTCGGGCGAGGTTCCGGGCTTGGCGCCGCTGCCGCCGCAGTCGGGGCACTTGGCCTTGCGCGGAATCTTAAGCGTGACCTCGCTGCCCTTGGCCGCGTCGTGGAACGACAGCTTCAGGTTGTAGCGCAGGTCGGCTCCTGCCGTGGGACGCGGTCCGCCGCCGCGGGCGGAAAAGCCGAAGAACTCGCCGAAGATGTCGGAGAAGGTGCTGAAGATGTCTTCGCTGGAGGAGAAGCCCGCGCCGAAGTCGCCGCCCTGGTGGCCGAAGCGGTCGTACTGCGCGCGCTTCTGCTGGTCGCGCAGGACCTCATAGGCCTCTGCGGCCTCCTTGAACTTGGCCTCGGCCTCCGCGTTGTCCGGGTTTCTGTCCGGATGGAACTCGAAGGCCAGCTTGCGGTAAGCCCGCTTGATCTCTTCCTCGGAGGACTCCCGGGTAACCCCGAGCACCTCGTAGTAGTCGCGCTTGGAAGCCATGCCTACTGCTTCTGCTCCTCAAGGAAGATGCCTGCCTCGGGAATGCTGTCGGCAGGGAGGACCTTGGCTGCCGCGATCTCGCGCAGTGCGGCCACGACTTCCTTGTTCTTGGTTTCGACCAGGGGGCTGTAGCCCTCCCGGTAGTTCTTGACCCGCTTGATGGCCATCTGGGTGATGAGGAAACGGTTGTCCACCCGCTCGAGGCAATCTTCGACGGTGATACGCGCCATGTGGGTACTCCTTGGGAAACAGAAAATAACGTGGAGAATCCCCCTGGCAAGGGGCTCTCCCTCATTTTTCCGAAAGACCGTTCGTTCGATTCTTCCGGCGAAAGCGGTTACTCCTACGTGATCCCCCCACCTGCGGTCAAGGGCACCCGCACACCCTGGGCAGCAGGCATCCCGGGCCAGGCGGTTCCGTCCCGAGGCACGGAAAAGCCCGCCGCGCGCGGCGAAGCCGCCGGACTTGCCCCTGCCTCTCTTTCCGGCTACAAGCCGCCTCGAATCCGAATCGTCCGCACCCGATCCTCCCTGCGCTCCCCAAGGCTGTCTTCCGTCCGCACCGACGGCGGCCCCTTGGGCGAAAACACCAGCGACTGAAGCATAGAGGCAGAAGCATCGGCCGCCCGAGACGGGAGACGGAGAAGCGCGCAAGCGTCCGCGGAGGCGAAGAGCATGGGAACCATCGGCAGACTCAACTACGTGCAGAAGCATTGCCTGGGCAGGACCGGCCTGTTCATGAAGGAGACCGGCCAACTCAGGGAGGGCGCGCGCCTGGGCATAGCCCTGTCCGGGGGCGTGGACTCCATGCTCATGACCAAGCTCCTGCTCCTGCGCCGCCAGATCGTCCCCTTCTCCTTCGAGCTCATGGTCCTGCACGTCAACCCGGGCTTCGACACGGCCTGCCACGCCCCCATCGCGCAGTGGTGCGCCGCGAACGGGCTGGCCGCGCACTTCGAGGTCATGAACATCGGCCCGGAGGCGCATTCCGAGAAGAACCGCAAGAAGTCGCCCTGCTTCTACTGCGCCTGGTTCAGGCGCAAGAAGCTCTTCGAGCTCTGCAAGACCTACCGCTTGAGCCATCTCGCCTTCGGCCACACGGGCGACGACCTGGTGGCCACGCTGTTCATGAACATGACCAAGACGGCGACCATGAAGGGCATGTCCGGGCGGTCCGAATACTTCGGCGGGGAGCTGACGCTCATCCGCCCCATGCTGCTCCTGCACAAGAAGGAGGTCATCAAGGCGGCCAGGGCCTGGGACCTTCCCGTGGTCAAGAACCCCTGCCCGTCCTCGGGCAGCAGCGAGCGGGCCGCCGTGGAGCAGCGCCTGCACGAGACGTTCGTCGAGCGCAAAACCTGGGAGAACGTCTTCCGGGCGGTCACCCGCTGGCAGCTTGACTCGGACCGTTTGATCCTCTAAACAAGTCGTGACGAGGCCCCGGCGAATGCGTCCGGCCCCCGCCCCTCGGGCAGGGTTGGCGACTACCAAGGAGCCATGATGCTTTCAAAAAAATATCAGGTTGTCATTTTCCGTGATGGCGTAGGCCAGTGCCGGAAACTTCGCTGCAGCGCCTGGATGGTCGTGGCGCTGCTTTTTTTTGTCGTCGCCCTGGCCGCGGGCAACGTTTTCCTCTGGCAGTACTACAGCCAGTATTCCTCCCTTGAGAGCAACCTTCTCGACTCCGAGAAGACCGTGCACGAGCAGAAGACCCAGCTGCTCTCCCTGGCCTCCAAGATCAAGAACATCGAGAAGGACCTCGGCCGCATCCGGACCTTCGACGCCAAGCTCAGGGTCATGATGAACACCGATCCGAACCAGCCGCAGGCCGTGGCCGCGCTCGGCGGTCCCGAGACCAACACCTTCTCCAAGAACTACCTGACGCTCTACCGCCAGGAACTGCTCGCCCGCAAGATGCACAGCTACCTGCACCAGCTCTCCACGGACACCCGCCTCGAGGAGGTCCGCCAGCAGGAGCTCATGCAGGACATCCGCAAGAACCGCGAAAGCCTGGCCTCCACGCCGTCCATCTGGCCCGTGGAGGGCTGGATAACCTCGCCCTTCGGCTACCGCACCTCGCCCTTCACGGGCACGCGCGAGTTCCACAAGGGCCTGGACATCTCCTGCCCCATGGGCTCGCCGATCTACGCCCCGGCCAAGGGCAAGGTCGCCTTCGCGGGCCGCGATTCCGGCTACGGCCTGTCCATCACCCTGGAGCACGGCGCCGGCCTCAGCACCAAATACGGCCACCTGCACCGCCTGGCCATCAAACCAGGGCAGACAGTCAGCCGCGGCGAGCTGATCGGCTACGCGGGCACCTCAGGCCGCAGTACCGGCCCGCATCTGCACTACGAGGTGCGGCTGAACGGCGTGCCGGTCAACCCCATGCGCTACATCCTGAACTGACCCGGGCCCCCATGCGGCCCGCCGGGCACTGCGCCCGCGTAAGCCTTTCGACTCCCCTCCCGCCCGGCCGGAGGGGAGTTCGTTTTTTGGCGCCCGCCCTCGGCGCGGGCGCTCCCGCCCGGCCAAATCCTTGACGGAGCGGCCGCCGCCAGGACGCGGGAGAAGTGCCGCCTGAAGTACGCCACGGCCGCGAGCCGCCCCCGAAGACCGCATGTTTCCGCCGTTGCGCGAAGCCGGGGCAGGCCGCGCCCGAGGCTTCACACGCGTGGTCCGCTTCTTGCTCGACAGTCGCGCGATGGACATCTTCAACTTCAACCCCGCCACCGTCTTCAGCTTCCTGCTGACCTTCATGCGTGTGAGCCTCGTGGTCTTCCTGCTCCCCTTCTTCGGCGGGCAGAGCATCCCCGTGACGGTCAAGGCCGCGCTGTGCATGGCCCTGACGCTGGCGCTGTGGCCGCAGTTGAGCTTTCCCGGCCAGGCCATGCCGGCCGACATCTGGGCGATCATGCTCATGCTCGTCGGCGAGCTGGTGCTCGGCATGCTCCTCGGCCTCGTGGTCCAGTTCATGTTCGCCGCCATCCAGATGGGCGGCGCCATCATCGGCTTCCAGATGGGCTTCACCATGGTCACCGCGGTCGACCCCATGTCCGGCCAGCAGGAGCCCGTGACCTCGCACTTCCTGTACATGGTGAGCCTGATGACCTTCCTGACCCTGGACGGCCACCTCTACCTGCTCTCCGGCCTGGCGCAGAGCTTCCAGCTCATTCCGCCCGGCGGGCTCATCATGTCCGGCCGCCTCGGCTACCGGGTCGTGGATCTTGCGGGCAGCATCTTCGTCATGGGCATCAAGGTGGCCGCGCCGGTCATGGTGGCCATGCTCCTCATCGACGTCTCCCTGGCGCTCATCTCGCGCGTGGCCCCGCAGATGAACCTTCTGTCCTTCGGCTTCCCGGTGAAGATCGGCGTGGGCTTCCTCTTCCTCGGCTTCACCTTCACCTACCTCTCGCGCTACGTGGGAGAATTCATCGCCGGCATCAACACGAGCATGGACGTGATCCTGCGCATGGCCGCAGGATTGAACGTCCACTAGGCGGCGGCGATGGCCCAGAAAGACCCGAGCAGAACAGAAGACGCGACCGCAAAGCGGGTCAAGAAAGCCCGCGATGACGGATCGGTCGCAAAAAGCCAGGAGTTCAGCAAAAGCATCCTCATGCTTGCCGCCACCGTGGGCTGCTACTTTCTCTTGCAGCACATGGGCAAGGAGATCATGAACCTCTACCGCTGGTTCTTCCAGGAGGGGCTCCTCAAGCAGCTCACCGAGCAGTCCGTCTATTCCATCTTCGTCATGGTCTCCGTCCGCCTGGCCGTGATCCTTCTGCCGATTTTCTTCCTTCTCGCGTTCGTGGCCTATCTCACCATGCGGCTTCAGGTGGGCAAGTTGTGGTCGCCCAAGGTCCTCGAGTTCAAGTTCAAGTTCCTGGACATCGCCTCCGGGCTCAATAAAATGATGCTCTCCCCCCAGACCTTCGTGAACCTGGGGAGAAGCCTGCTGCAGGCCGTGGCCGTGGCCCTGGCGCCCTACTTCGTGCTCAAGCACGAGGCCCCGAACCTCCTGCCGCTCTTCTACGCCAGCCCCTCGGCCATCGCCGCCTACATCCTGCAGCTGCTCTACAAGATGTTCACCTACGCGATGCTGCCCATGCTCATCATCGGCGTCATCGACCTCATCTACCAGCGCTGGAACTACAAGGAACAGCTCAAGATGACCAAGCAGGAGGTCAAGGACGAGCGCAAGCAGATGGAAGGCGACCCGGTCGTCAAGCAGAAGCAGCGCCGCAAGATGCTGGAGTCCATGGCCCAGCGCATGCTCGAGAAGGTGCCCAAGGCGGACGTGGTCATCACCAACCCCACCCACTTCGCCGTGGCGCTCCAGTACGACGCCATGACGGCTCCCGCCCCGGTGGTGGTGGCCAAGGGCGTGGACCACCTGGCCGAGAAGATCAAGGAGGTGGCCCGCGAGCACGGCGTGCCCATCCGCGAGAACCGGCCTCTGGCACGGGCATTGTATAAGCAGGTGGAACTCGGGGAAATGATCCCCGAAGAGATGTACCAGGCCGTGGCCGCGATCCTGGCCCAGATCAGGCGGGTCAAGCGCGGCGGCTAATTCCGGACGCGACGGAATACGAACAGGAAGGATGTCGGAAAAATGGCTTCATCGGACAAGTTCGCGGGAATGAACATCGACTACCAGAAGTTCGCCAAGCAGGGCGACATCATGCTCGCCGCGGGCGTGATGCTCATCCTGTTCATCATGCTCGTGCCGGTTCCCTCGATCCTGCTCGATTTCATGCTCACCATCTCCATCTCCATCTCCCTGGTCGTCCTGGTCACGACCATGTTCATGAATTCCCCCATGGAATTCTCCATCTTTCCTTCGGTCCTCCTGGTCACCACCATGCTCCGCCTGGGTCTGAACGTGGCCACCACGCGTCTCATCCTGCTGCACGGCAACGAGGGCCCGGACGCTGCGGGCTCGGTCATCCAGTCCTTCGGCGAGTTCGTGGTCGGCGGCAACTACCTCATCGGCATCGTCATCTTCCTGATCCTGTTCATCCTGAACAAGGTGGTCATCACCGCGGGCACCACGCGTATCGCGGAAGTCGCGGCCCGCTTCACCCTGGACGCCATGCCCGGCAAGCAGATGGCCATCGAGGCCGACCTGAACGCCGGGCTCCTCGACGAGAAGGAGGCCACCCGCCGCCGCGAGACCGTGCGCAAGGAGGCCGACTTCTACGGAGCCATGGACGGTGCCTCCAAGTTCGTCCAGGGCGACGTCAAGGCGGGCATCATGATCACCGGCGTGAACATCGTCGGCGGGCTCTTCATCGGCATCGTCATGAAGGGCATGAACTGGATGGACGCGGCCAAGACCTACACCCTGCTGACCATCGGCGACGGTCTGGTGGCCACCATCCCGAGCATCATCATCGCCACCTCGGCGGGCATCATCGTCTCCCGCGCCGCGGCGGAGGCGAAGATGGGCGAGGAATTCATCGGTCAGTTCACCATGCATCCGCGCGCCCTGCGCCTCGTATCCGTCATCCTGGTCATCTTCGGCATCGTGCCCGGCATGCCCACCATTCCCTTCCTGGGACTGGCGGGCCTGGTCTTCTTCGTCTCCAAGGTGGCCGCCAAGAACGTCGCGGAGATGGATACCGACTCCAAGGACAAAAAGAAGGAAGCTCCGGCCCTGGACACTCCCGAGGAGGTCCAGGCGCTCCTGCCCCTGGACGCCCTGGAACTCGAGGTGGGCTACGGCCTCATCCCGCTCGTGGACGAGGAGCAGAACGGCAACCTGCTGGCGCGCATCCGCTCCATCCGCCGCCAGTTCGCCCTGGACATGGGCGTCATCGTTCCGTCGCTGCACCTGCGCGACAACCTGCAGCTGAACCCGGGCCAGTACTCCGTGCTCATCAAGGGCAACGAACTGGCCACGGCGGAGATCCTGGTGGATCACCTGCTGGCCATGGACCCGGGCGACGTGAAGCACCGCATCAAGGGCGTGGAGACCCGCGAGCCGGCCTTCAACCTTCCGGCGCTGTGGATCCCCGACAGCCAGAAGGAAGAGGCCATGCTCGCCGGCTACACCGTGGTCGATCCTTCAACGGTCATCGCCACGCACCTTACCGAGGTCTTCAAGCGCAACCTGCACGAGTTCCTCGGCCGCCAGGAGGTCCAGGCGCTGCTCGACAACCTGCACAAGCGCGCGCCCAAGGCCGTGGACGACCTCATCCCGAACATCATGCACCTGGGCACCGTGCAGAAGGTCCTGCAGAACCTGGTCAAGGAGAACATCTCCATACGCGATCTCCTGACCATCGTCGAAGCCCTCGCCGACTACGGCCCGGGCATCAAGGACCCGGACCAGCTCACCGAGTACGTGCGCTCGCGCATGGGCCGCACCATCGTCAAGCAGTACCAGGCCAAGGACGGCACCCTGCCCATCCTGACCCTGGACCAGGGCATCGAGCGGCTCCTGCAGGAATCGCTGCGCCAGACCGACCAGGGCGCCTACCTGGCGCTCGACCCCTTCAAGGCGCAGCAGATCATTCAGGCCATCAACCGCGTCACGGAAGCGGCGCTGGTCCACGACGGCCAGCCGGTCCTGCTGACCTCACCCGTAATCAGGCCTCACTTGGCCCAGATTGTGCTTAGATTCATCCCGACGCTGCCCGTGGTCTCCCAGGCCGAGATCCCGGCGGAAATCCGACTGCAAACCCTGGCCGTGGTGGATCTGAACAATGCGGGTTAAGACCTTTCGCGGAAAGAACACGAAGGCGGTCCTGGAACAGGTCAAGCGCGAGCTCGGCCCCGAAGCGATCATCCTCTCCACGCAGAGCAGGCGCGAGAACGGCATCTGTTTCTGCGAGGTCATGGCCGCGGTGGAGCAGGATGCCGGACAGGACGCGCCGTCCGCCACGCAAAGCCTCGCCGGGGGCTCCCCGGCGTCGGAAGCGGAGGACGTCATGAGCCTCAAGCGCGAGTGGAGCCAGATAAAAGACGTGCTTCTCGGCCTGGCCGGCGACCGCATGGACCTCTCCCTGCTCTCCCCCAGGCAGCAGCAGGGCCTGCGCTTCCTGGAGGAGGACGGCGTGGAGCGGCAGGTGATCATCCGCCTCTTCGCGCGACTCTCCCGCGATCGTCATGCCTCCCTGCTGCAATCGCTGGGCGAGGTCGTCGGCGTCAGACCGCTGACGCCCGGCGCCTATCCGCAGAAGATCCAGGCCCTGTCCGGCCCGAGCGGCGTTGGCAAGACCACCCAGCTCGTGCGCATGGCCCTGGCCTGCCAGAAGGCCACCCCCAAGGCGGGCATCTGCCTGGTCAACGCCGACTGCGACCGCGGCAAGGGCCGCCTTCTGCTCAAACACTACGCGCAGCTCTCCGGCATGGCCTACCGCGAGGTGCACGGCCGCGACGACGTGCAGAGCCTGCTCGGCGAGTTCACGCGCTTCGACCGCGTGTTCATGGACCTGCCGAGCCTGCCGCGCGGCGAGCGCCTCTCCGACTCCCTGGCCGTGCTCGGGCTCTCGAACCTTTCCGAGCTCGCCGTGCACCTGCTGCTCTCGCCGCACTACGCGCCCGCGCAGATGCGCATCTTCCTGGACACCTACAAGACGGCGAAAACCGTCTCCCTCATCTGGACGAAGCTCGACGAAGCCTGTACTTTCGGTTCCATGGTCAACGCCGCCGAGCACACGGGGCTGCCCGCCAGCGCCCTGGTCAGGGGGCCGGGCCTCAAGGACGCCCTGGCGCTCACGGAGAGCATGGCGCTGTGGAAGCTGCTCTTCAAGCACGAGCTGCCCGCGGCCAGGAGCGAGGCTCCGCACGCTCCCGCACGACGCGGCGCCCGCAAGCCCGCATCGCGCACCGCGGCGGCCTGAGGCGCGATACGGACATGCAAACGACACGCACCATGCGGACCGACAAGAATTCCAGGGCGAAGGACCCGAAGTCGATGGCGAACTACCCTCTCGTGCTCTCCGTGACCTCCGGCAAGGGAGGAGTGGGCAAGACCAACGTCTCGGTCAACCTGGCCTGCCGCCTGGCCGCCATGGGCCGCCGCGTGGTGCTTCTGGACGCCGACCTCGGCCTGGCCAACGTGGACGTGCTCCTCGGGCTCGCGCCCACGCACACCCTTTTCCATCTTTTCCACGAGCAGACGCCCATCGAGGACATTCTGCTGCCCACGGAATACGGCTTCACGATCCTGCCCGCGGCCTCGGGCGTGGCCGACATGCTCTCCCTGTCCACGGGCCAGAAGCTCGAGCTCCTGGAAGCCATGGACGGCCTGGAAGACCAGGTCGACTACCTGATCGTGGACACCGGCGCGGGCATCAACGACAACGTGCTCTATTTCAACTTGGCCGTGCAGGAACGCCTGCTGGTGGTCACGCCGGAGCCGACCTCCCTGACCGACGCCTACGCGGTCATCAAGGTGCTCAAGAACAGCCACGGGATAGACAAATTCAGGATTCTGGTGAATATGGTCCCGGACGCGCGGACGGCCAGGAACGTCTTCACCACGCTGTACAAGGCCTGCGACCACTTTCTTGACGGCGTCTCCCTGGACATGGTGGGCTACCTGCCCATGGACGTCGAGGTCAGACGCGCCGTCATCGACCAGATCCCGTTCAGCACACGCACGCCGGACAGTCCGGCGGCCAGGCAGATGGCAGAGATCGCCCGCGCGGTGAACAGATGGCAACCAGCGACAAGGCTCGATGGAAACATCAAATTCTTCTGGAAAAAGATCCTCTTCCAGGAACAGTCCGTGGCTTAGGCTCGAAAACGGCGACGCCGCCTTCGACGACCTGCCCCCCAGGGACAAGGAAGAGGTCGTTCGCCATTACGCGCCCAAGATCAAGATCATCGGCCTGCGCCTGAAGGCCAAGCTGCCCAAGAGCATCGAGCTGTCCGAGCTGATCAGCGCCGGCTCCATGGGGCTGCTCGAGGCGCTCAAGAAGTTCGATCCCGCGCACGGCATCAAGTTCGAGACCTACGCCGAGAACCGCATCAAGGGCGCCATGCTCGACGATCTGCGGCGCATGGACTGGTTCTCGCGCAACCTGCGCCAGAAGATGCGGACCATCGAGGAGGCCTCGCGGCGCATGGAAGGCGAGTCGGGGCGGACGCCCTCGGTGGAGGAGCTGGCCCGCGAGACCGGCCTCACCGAGCGGGACGTGGACTACAGCCTGGAGATGCTCCAGAACCAGGTCTGCGTGAGCCTCGAGACGCTGTCCGAGAACCTGGCTAGCATGAAGAAGGCGAGCCACGAGAACGATCCCTACAACCTGGCCGCCTTCCAGGAAATCGTTGACAAAATCGCCATGCTCATTGATGAATTGACCCCGCGAGAGAAGCTCGTCCTGTCGTTGTACTACGGGGAGGAGCTGAACATGCGCGAGACGGCCGAGGTCATGGACATCACCGAGGGACGCGTCTCGCAACTGCATTCACAGGCATTGAGCAAGCTGAGAGGGCTGTTCCGTACGCAGTACGGGGGAGACTTCAGGTAAACGACGGGAGAGCCTATGGCCATGAACTACAATATGCGCATTCTCGTGGTGGACGACTTCTCGACCATGCGCCGTATCGTGCGCAACATCCTGCGCCAGATCGGTTTCCAGAACATCGTCGAAGCCGACGACGGCTCCACGGCCTGGGAGACCCTGAACAAGGACAAGATCGACTTCATCGTCTCCGACTGGAACATGCCCCAGATGTCCGGCATCGAGCTCCTGCGCAAGGTTCGCGCCAGCGAAGAGTTCGGCGACCTGCCCTTCCTCATGGTCACGGCCGAGGCGCAGCAGGAGAACATCATCGAGGCGGTGCAGGCCAAGGTCTCCAACTACATCGTGAAGCCCTTCACGGCGGAGACCCTGGGCCAGAAGATCCAGAAGATTTTCGACAAGTAGTTCGGCCCTGATGGGCCGTCCTCGAAGGGGCGCGGATGGTGCTGATGGTCCCCGGCGACGACGACCCGCTCGGCGTTGACGAGCCCGAGGGCGGCAAGGCCGGCGAAGAGAAGGCGAAGCTCGACGAGAGCGACCTGGACCCCGGGCAGGAAGTACCCAGGGCCCTGCAGAAGGTCGAGCTCGACCTCGACGACGCCCCCTTCCTCGAGGACGAGGACGAAGAGGAGCCCGCCGCAGCGGCAGCGGAGGAGGCTCCCAAGGAGATCGGCCTCGAGGAGAAGAAGCCCCGCTCTGCTCCCTCCTGGCTCAAGAACAAGAAGCTCCTCTTCCTTCTGGCCGCGCTCCTGCTCGTCGGCGTCGGCGCGACCCTCTTCCTCCTGCTGCGTTCCCCGAGCAAGGCACCTGCCCCGCCACCGCCGCCTCCGGTCGAGGAACACGCCGAGAAGCCCGCGGAACATACGCCGCCGCCTCCACCGCCCAAGCCCACGGAATTCACCGTGTCCTTCGAGCCGTTCTGGGTCGAGAAGATCGATGCGGACAAGAGGGTTCACTTCTTGCATATTTCTTTTGCAGTGACGACCAAGAGCGAGCAGACGGAGCGGGAGATCAACGCCAAGATGCTGATCCTCCGGGATGCCGTGTACTACTACCTGAAGAACAAGGACTACGCCTTTCTGGCAGATACGGGGAACCTGGAGGCGATCAAGGCGGACATCCTGCAGATCGTCAACAAGTTCCTGGGCACAGACCAGCTCAGTATCCTGCTGATCAAGAAATATCTGGTGCAGTGATGGGCAACGACGTCGATCTGATCCTGCTGATCCAGCAGCTCCCGCACCTCTCCAAGATAGTGACGGCCTCGCACGTCCATCCGGAGACCCAGCGGGCCAATCTCTACGAGCAGGTCCAGGAGCACCAGGAACTGTCGCACGATCAGGTGCAGGAGATCGAGAAGAAGGAGAAATCCAAGCAGGTGGAGGAGGACGACTCCAATTCCGGCCAGCAGATGCACGGCGAACACGAACGCCGCGAGGAGGAGCCGGAGGAGCCGGACCAGCCCGCCTCCAACGCCTCGCCCTGGTCGGGCAACCTCCTGAACCTCAAGGTCTGACGCCATGTCCATGGAAATGCTGCTCATCCTCCTCTCGCTCTTCGAGATCCTCCTGCTCGCCCTGGTGGTGGTCTTCTTCCTGCGCCTGCGCAAGAGCGAGGAAGTGCTCTCGCGGCTGCGCGACAAGCAGGACGACCTGCTCAACAAGCTGCGCTTCAACTCGCAGATGGAGCGCGAGCTGGTGACCTCCTTCGAACAGCGGCAGGTGGAGCTGGCCGCCCTGGACCAGGCCCTGGAAGCCCGCGCCAAGGATTTGACCAAGCTCCTCAAACAGGCCCAGGAGATGGCCCGCTCCCCCCAGTTCCTGCGCGAGATGGTGCTCACCGGGCACCGCAGGGGCAAGTCCCCCATCGAGCTCGCCCGGGCCTCGGGCATGTCCGTGGACGAGGTCGAATTCATCATCGAGCAGGACGGCGACTAGCACCCCGCGGCCGCCACGGCCGCGCCAATCGTGGGCTGACCTCCCACACCGGCGACGAATCCCATGAACGACTCCGCAAACGACCGCGCAGCCCAGTTCCGGGCCCGGCATTCCCCGGGCGACGTGGTGCGCGGCCGGATCGCCGAGGAAGAGCGCCCGGGATTCTACTGGATCGAGATCCACGGCGTGCGCCTCCTGGCGCACCTCGACCCCGGACTGCGCCCCGGCCGCCTGCTGGCCTTCGAGATCACCTCCCTGTGGCCGGAGATCGTGCTGCGGCTCCTCACGGACGACGGCTCGTCCGGCCCCACGCCCCAGGGCCTCGCGGCCGACTGGCTGGCGGCGCGCGCCGCGCTCGAGGACGCGCTCGCCCACGCGTCCGAGGCATGCGAATCCAGCCCCCTTTCCCTGCAGGACGGCAAGCTTGCCGCCCTCTTTCCCAGGCGCTCTCCCCTCGCCACGGCCATGGCCCGCGCCCGCGCCTCGCTCGCCGTCCTGAACGACAACCTGCTGCGCCCCCGAGGCGCCGTGCTGGACTACTTCCCGCTTCTGCTTCCCGGCGCGCCCGGGGTGGAGCGCCTGACGGTGCGCCAGCCCGACGGCATGCTGCGCCTTCTCGCCGACGCCGTGCACCCGGACGCCGGACGCGTCCGTTTGACCGGAGCGGCGCGCGGCGCTGACGCCTCCTACCGCGTCCAGGCCGAACATCCTGAGGCCCTGCCCCGGCTTCTCTCCTCCCTCGAAGCTATCCTCGTCCTTGCGGACGCTCCGCGCTGGTCCCTGCTGGGCGCAACCGCCCTGACCTCCGCCCCCCAGCCCCTGCTCGCGCCCTTCCTCGGCCCGTCCTCGGCCCTCGGCCTGCGGCGCCGCTACGTCTGAGCAAGCCTCTCCCCTTCTCTCGCGCCTGCCCGGATCACGATCAGTTCGCGGTTCCTGCAAAGCCCGTGTCCCCTTCGCGGCTCGAATCGCCCGCCACATCACGAGTTCATGCTCCCGCAGCAGACGGCGCTATTCACGCAACAAATTAATATTTCTAGACAAATATATTTTTCATAAGTTTCCTGCCACTTTTAATTGACAATGATTCTCAAGTTCACTTAAAAAGGACTCACGACGGCGGTCATGGAACCCGCCGCCGAAACGGCAAACGACACGGGAGAGATGACCATGTGTGCATGCAAGACCCTCGGCGGACTCATCAGGGCCGGAATGGACAGCTTCAACGCCGGCGACGGCGACGCGGCCCTGGAGCAGCTGAACGACGCCCTGGCCCTGTCCGGGAGGATCGGAAGCCAGGTTCACCAGGCCAAGATCCGCTGCAACCTCGCCCTGGTGCTGTCGCATGCAGGCAACATCTCCGCCGCCGTCCGGCATTACCGCACGGCGATCTCCCTGGTCGAAGGCCGGCTCGGAGCGGACCATCCGCTGCTCGACCGCATGAGGCGCAGCGTCGGAACCTTCCTTACCGACGCCGCCTGACCTTCCGCAGAATCCCGCCGACTCGCCACACCTCCGTCCATGCCCATCGGGGGGCGCCGCCGCCACCGGCGCCCCCCTCCTTCCTTCTCGACGTCTTGACAATCAGGGCCAAAGACCCCACGTTCCGGTTCCCGAAAGACCGAGGAATCATGCCCGACACCACGACAGTCCTGCCGCCCATCGCCCCGGACCGGCCCTGGCTCGCCCCCCTGGCCGGCTACTCCGACCTGCCCTTCCGCCTGCTCTGCCGCGAGCACGGCGCGGCCTGCTGTGAAACCGAAATGGTCAGCGCCAAGGGGCTGCTCTTCACCTCCAAGGGCACCGCGCGGCTCCTGGCCACCACCCCCGAGGACGCGCCTCTGGTGGTCCAGCTCTTCGGCGCCGATCCCGACATCGTGGCCCGCGGCGCGGCCTTCGTGCTCGAGCGCGGCCACGCCCTGCTCGACCTGAACGCCGGCTGCCCGGTGCCCAAAGTGGTCAAGACAGGTTGCGGCGCGGCCATGATGCGCGAGCCCGAGCGCCTGGCAGCCGTGGCCGAGGCCATGGTGCGCGAGGCGGGCGAGGGTCGCGTGGGCGTGAAGATCCGCCTGGGCTGGACGCACGACGAGCAGACCTTTCTCGAAGCGGCGAAACGCCTGGAGGACGTGGGCGTGGCCTGGCTGACGCTGCATCCCCGCAGCGGCGCGCAGGGCTATTCCGGCGAGGCCCACTGGCCGAGCCTCGGGGCCGTCAAGGCCGCGGTGAACGTGCCGGTGATCGCCAGCGGGGACCTTTTCACGGCCGAGGACGCGGCCCGCTGCATCGCCCAGACCGGCGTCGACGGCGTCATGTTCGCCCGCGGGGCGCTCAGGCATCCCGGCATCTTCGAGGACCTGCGCGAGCTGCTTGCGGGCCGCGCTCCCGCGCCGCTCACCGGCACGCGCATCGCCTCCTTCATCCGCCGCCATGCGGCGCTCATCCGCGACCACGGCGCGCCGCGCAAGGACCTGCTCAAGCTGCGCACGGTCATCCCCCGCTTCGTGCACGGCCTGCCGGGCTCCAAGGAGATCAGGAAGCGCATGATCCTCTGCCACTCCTGGGATATGGTCCATGAGCTGGCCGAGATGCTCGAGGCGCTGGACACGGCCCAGGACAGTCCTGAAGACGTTTCCCCGGCCCCGGCCGTCGCCCTCTCCGCTGAGGTTGCCCCGGGAAGCGAGGCGACGTAACGTGTCGCGCGATCCGAACGACCGGCGCTCCGGCGCCCCCTGGAGGAGACTATGGAGATAGTCCGGGCCGAGACGGCCGGTTTCTGCATGGGCGTGGCCCTGGCCCTGCGCAGGCTGGACAGCCTGATCGAGGAGGCGCCGGTCGGTCCGGTGGCCACCTTCGGTCCGATCATCCACAACCCCCAGGTCATGGAAGACTATGCCCGCCTGGGCGTGAGCGTGGCGAAGAGCGTCGACGACATCTCGGCCGGGAGCAGCGTGGTCATACGCGCGCACGGCATCCCCCGCACCACCGAGGAGGCGCTTTGCGACCGCGGCGCCCAGGTCATCGACGCCACCTGTCCCCGGGTCAAGAAGGCCCAGATCCTCATCTCACGCATGGCGGCCGAGGGCCGCATCGTGCTGCTCTACGGCGAATCCGAGCACCCCGAGGTCAAGGGACTGGTCAGCTACGCCTCGGCAGGCGCCTTCGTCTTCGAATCGCCCGAGGAGCTCTACGATTTTCCCTTTGAATCCGGCGAGCGCTATTGCCTGGCCGCCCAGACCACGCAGGACAAGATCGTGTTCCGCGAGCTGGCCGACAGGCTGAAGGACCGCAAAGACCTCGACGTGGCCGTGCTGCAGACCATCTGCGACGCCACGCGCGACCGCCAGAAGGAGGCCATCGACATCGCCCGCGGGGTGGACTTCATGGTCGTGGTGGGCGGCCGGGATTCCGGCAACACCAGGCGGCTGGCCAAGGTCGTGGAGGCCGGGGGCACGCCCTGCGTGCACGTGGAGACGGCGGCCGAGCTTCCCCTGGACCGCATCCGGGGCACCCACCGGGTGGGCCTCACGGCGGGCGCCTCCACCCCCAAGAAACTCATTGACGAGGTCGAGGCCGTCCTGAAGAATCTCTAGCCTGGGCACGCGAAGGCGCGGGCACCGCAAGGACACGGGGGGGGAAGATGAGCCAGACGAACATCCTGCTCGAGGCGGGCACCAACGAACTCGAGATCGTCGAATTCTTCATCGACGAGCCGGACGAGGCGAAGGCGTCGGAAGCCTTCTACGAAGGCTACTACGGCGTGAACGTGGCCAAGGTGCTGGAGATCATCCGCTTGCCCAAGATCACGGTCCTGCCCAACGTCAGCCATCCGAGCATCCTCGGCACGTTCAACCTCCGCTCGCACGTCATCCCCCTGGTGGACCTCTCGCTGTGGCTCGGCAAGCGCCGCGTGGAACGGGAGCCGCCCAAGGTCATCGTCACCGAGTTCAACAAGGTCACCACGGCCTTCCTGGTCTCGGGCGTGAACCGCATCCACCGCATGTCCTGGGAGAAGGTCGAGTCGCCCAGCGGCTACGTGGCCGCCTTCTCCTCCAACTCCATCACCGGCGTGGTCAAGATCGACAACCGGATCATCTTCCTCCTGGACCTGGAGAAGATCGTCACCGAGCTGAACCCGCAGCTGGGCCTTCGGCTCGACGCGGACGTGGACTACAGCACGGGACGGCGCTGGCGCGCCCTGGTGGCGGACGATTCGGCGCTCATCCGCGAGATGCTGCGCGACCTGCTCGAGAAGGCCAACTTCGACGTGGAGGTCACGACCAACGGCCGCGAGTGCTGGGAGAGGCTGCAGGCCATCAAGGCAACGGCCGAGGGCGACGGCCGTCCCCTGACCGACTACCTGCAGGTGGTCGTGGCGGACATCGAGATGCCCGCCATGGACGGCCACCATCTGACCAAGCGCATCAAGGAGGACAAGACCCTCGCGCAGCTGCCGGTCATCCTCTTCTCCTCCCTCATCACGGACAAGCTGCGCCACAAGGGCGAGGCCGTGGGCGCGGACGACCAGATCGCCAAGCCCGAGGTCGGCCAGCTGGCCATGCGCGCAAAGCGCCTCATCGAGGAGAAGCTGGGAGGCCAGACGACCGCAAAACCTGCCCCTGCCGCGGTCTGAACCGTTCTTCTCCGTCCGAAACGAAGCGGGCCGCCGGATTTCTCCGGCGGCCCGCATTTTTTTCAAGCTCGCGATGAAGATGCGAGGTCAGCAGATCCGCGGCAGCTGCTCGCCCTCGAGCATGCCGAGCAGGCGTCTGCCGCCGAGCGGCGTCTCCAGCGCGACCTTGCCCGCGTGGTCGGCGACGACGCTGCCGATGCGGCATGCGCCCGCGCCAAGGGGGTCGGCGCGCATGACGGCGAGGGCCTCGTCGGCCAGGGCCTCGGGCAGGATGCAGATGAACTTGCCCTCGTTGGCCAGGTACAGCGGGTCGAGCCCGAGGAAGGAACAGCCCGAGCGCACCGCGTCGCTTATGGGCAGCTCGGTCTCGCGCACCAGGATGCCCGCGCCGGACGAGGAGGCGATCTCGTTCAGGGTGGTCGCCAGGCCGCCGCGCGTGGGATCGCGCAGGACGTGGATCTCCGGGAGAGTGCGCAGGAGCTTCTCGATGAGGTGGTTCAGGGCTGCTGAGTCGCTCTGCACCGGGGCGTCGAAGGACAGGCCCTGGCGGCGCGAGAGGATGGTCAGGCCGTGGTCGCCCATGCTCCCGGAGACGAGCACCGCGTCGCCCACGGCCGCGCGGTCGCCGCTCGGCGTGGGATCGACGATGATCTCGCCGATGCCGGTGGTGTTGATGAAGATGCGGTCCGCCGCGCCCTTGGGCACCACCTTGGTGTCGCCCGTGACGATGGCCACGCCCGCGCGCTTGGCAGCCGTGCCCATGGAGGCCACGATGCGCTCGAGGTCGGCCATGGGCAGACCTTCCTCGATGATGAAGCCGCAGGTGAGGTAGCGCGGCACCGCGCCGAGCATGGACACGTCGTTGACCGTGCCGTGCACGGCCAGCGAGCCGATGTCGCCGCCCGGGAAGAAGATGGGGTCCACGGTGTAGCTGTCCGTGGACATGGCCACGCGGCCCGTGATGTCGAGCACCGCGGCGTCGTTCAGGCGCGAGAGCTCCGGGTTGTCGAAGTGCGTGAGGAAGAGCTCGGCGATCAGGCGCTGGGAGGCGCGGCCGCCGCTGCCGTAGTCGAGGAGGACCTTGTCCGGCATCTTCAGGACTCCAGGTTGTACTTGAAGTAGGCGGCGCAGGAACCTTCGGTGGAGACCATGCACGGCCCCACGGGCTTGGCCGGGGTGCAGACCTTCTTGAACAGGGGGCACTTGTTGGGCGGCAGCTTGCCCTTGAGCACGTCGCCGCAGCGGCAGCCCGGCAGGGGCGGCACGTCTCGAAGCTCTATGCCGAGCGCCTTCATGGCGTCGAAGCGCTCGTACTCGCCGCGAAACGCCAGCCCGCTGCCCGGGATCACGCCGATGCCGCGCCAGCGCGCGTCGCAGGTCTCGAAGACGTCGGCCATCAGGGCCTGGGCCTTGCGGTTGCCCTCGTCCGCGACCACGCGGGTGTATTGGTTGAGCACGGCGGGCTCGCCCTTCTCGAGCATTTCCTGCAGAAGGATCAGGGCCTGCAGGATGTCCAGCGGCTCGAAGCCCGCGACCACGGCCGGGGTCTTGAACTCCTCGGCCAGGAAATCGTAGGCGCGCGCGCCGATGACCGCCGAGACGTGGCCCGGCAGGATGAAGGCCTCCACGGCCATCTCGGGATCGGAGAGCAGGGCGCGCAACGCGGGCGGCACGAGCTTGTGGAACGAGAGGACCTTGAAATTCGAGAGCCCCTGGGCCTCGGCCATCTTCACCGTGGCCGCGATGCCGGGGGCGGTGGTCTCGAAGCCGACGCCGATGAAGACCACCGTGTCGTTCGGGTTCTCGTGGGCGATCTTCAGCGCGTCCGGGGGCGAATAGACGACCTTGACCCGCGCGCCGTCCGCCTGGGCGGACTTGAGGCTGCCGCCGCCGGGACCCGGCACCTTCATCAGGTCCCCGAAGGTGGCCATGATGACCCCGTCCTTGCCCGCGGCCTCCATGTAGGCCGCGACTTCGGCGTCGTGGGTCACGCAGACCGGACAGCCGGGGCCGGTGAGGTGGACGATGTTCTCGGGAAGCAGCGAGTGCAGGCCGCTCTGGAAGATGGCCACGGTATGGGTACCGCAGACCTCCATGAAGCGCACGCCACGGCCCGCGGCCCGGATCTTCTCGAGCAGCGGACGGGCTATGGCGGGATCGCGAAAACCGGAGAAGAAATCCACGTGTGCTCCGCTGATGGCCGCCCGGGGCGGATTGAGATGACAAGAGGATTAGGGCCGACTGCTACCCCCCCGTTCCGGTTGCTGTCAATCATGGAAATTTTTCCCGCTTCGGGGTAACCTGCCGGAACACGCGCAACCACCGGCCGGACGCCGTAACAGCAAGCCGGACTGAGGACATGACCAGCGAGAGCAGTTCCCCTCCCCTTTTCACCTGCCCGGGCCTCTTCACGAGCCGCCTGGAGCCGGACTGGCTCGTGCCCACCGACGAGCAGTGCACGGCGTGGTGGGACCGCTACGAGATGCCCCCGCACATCCGCGAGCACAGCCTGGTGGTGGCCCGCGTGGCCGAGACCCTGGCGGTGCTGGCCGAGCGCAAGGGGCTGCCGGTCTGCGTGCAGAGCGTACGCGCCTCGGCCCTGCTGCACGATCTGGCCAAGCACTACTGCATCCTGCACGGCGGCTCGCACGCCCAGATCGGAGGGGCCTGGGCCATGGATCTGACCGGCAACCCGGTCCTGGCCCAGGGCATCGTCCACCACGTCTACTGGCCCTTCGAGATGGACGTGGCGCGCTACTTCATGCCCCTGGCCGTGCTGTACGGCGACAAGCGGGCGAAACACGACGAACTGGTCTCCGTCCATGTGCGCTTCGACGATCTCCTCGTGCGCTATGGACACACCCCTGAAATCCAGGAAAAAATCCGCTGGACGGTCGAACAGGCGCTGGAAGTCGAACGGCGCCTGGGCGATCTCCTCGGCGAGGATCTCGATGCGTATCCTTTTGATAGCGGGCGGCTGGTCGAACGAGCGTGAAGTCTCCCTGTCCGGGGCGGCCCAGATCGAGAAGGCCCTTTCGCGCCTCGGCCACCAGGTCACCCCGTTCGATCCCCTGCCGGGCTTCGACGGCCTCATCGAGACCGCGAAAGACCACGACTTCGCATTCCTGAACCTGCACGGCTCGCCGGGCGAGGACGGCCTGATCCAGGCCATGCTGGACGCGGCGGGCGTGCCCTACCAGGGCTCGGGCCCCAAGGCCTCGTTCCTGGCCCTGCACAAGGCCGCGACCAAGCAGATCTGCCGCGCGGAGGGCATCCCCACGCCGAACTGGGCCTTCGTGCCCGTGGTCCCGGCCGCGGGCTGGCTCTGCCCCCTCGCCTACCCCCTGTTCGTCAAGCCGAACAACGGCGGGTCGAGCGTGGACATGCAGCGGGTCGACTCGGCGGAAAAGCTCGGCCCGGCACTCGACGCGCTCTTCTCCAAGGGCAAGGAGGCGCTCCTCGAGGAGGCCGCGCCCGGCTTCGAGATGACCTGCGCCGTGCTCGGCGAGGAGGCCCTGCCCACGATCCTCATCACGCCCAAGCTCTCGGGCGAGTTCTTCGACTACCGCAGCAAGTACGAAGACGGCGGCGCGGACGAGATATGCCCCGCCCCGGTGGACGACGACCTCAATGCGCGGGTGCGCGAACTGGCGCTGCGCGCCCATCTGGCGCTCGGCTGCGAGGGCTATTCGCGCTCCGATTTCATCGTCACCGAGTCCGGCCCGGTGCTGCTGGAGACCAACACCCTGCCCGGCATGACCGCCACGAGCCTGGTGCCCAAGGCGGCGGCCGCGGCGGGCATGAGCTTCGACGAGCTGATCGCGCGGCTCATCGAGCTCGGCCTCGCGCGCTCCGCGCGCAGACAAAGGGCCCAGGCCGCGGCCGAGGACGTCACCGACATCTTCGCGGACGAGGACATCTGATGCGGCGCCCGGGCCTGTCGTCGGCCCTCACCGTCTACGACCTGCTCTGGCGCGGCCTGCCCGTGGTGCTCAAGCGCAATAAGCGATTGCGCGAGGGCTGGGACGAACGCCTCCTGAAGACTCCCCTGCCCCGGGCGGATATCTGGCTCCAGGCCGCCTCGGCGGGCGAGGCCTATCTCGCCCGGACCATCCTCGCCGCCCTCTCGGCCGCGTTGCCGCAGGGCGCGCGGGTGCGCGCACTGGTGACCACCAACACGCGCCAGGGCCGCGACCTCCTGGAACGCGCCGCGGGCGAGCTGGCCGACGCAGCCGCTGCCGTGACGCTCCTGCCCGCCTATTGTCCCTTCGACCGTCCCTCCCTCATGCGCAAGGCCTTCGGCCAGGTCATGCCCAGGTGCCTCGTGCTGCTCGAAACCGAGATCTGGCCGGGTCTCCTCGCTGCCGCGGCCGGGGCAAACGTGCCCGTGGTCATCGCCAACGCCCGCATGTCGCCAAAGACCCTGGCGCGCAACCTGCCGTTCGCGAACCTGCTTCGACCCTTCGGACCGGCCGAGGTGCTGGCCATCTCCGAGAAGGACGCGGCCCGCTTCGCCACCCTCTTCCCGGCCGCGCGCACCAAGAACGTCTCCAACGTCAAGTTCGACCAGCTGACCCTCGGCGAAACGCCCAAGGCGGCCTCGGCCCTCGCCTCCCTGCTCCCGGAGCAGTCGCCCTTCGTGGTCCTCGGCTCCGTGCGCGAGCAGGAGGAGGAGCAGGCCGCCCGCGCCGCTGCGGACATCCTCGCGGCCCGGCCGGACGCGGTGATCGGACTCTTTCCGCGCCACATGGAACGGCTCGCCGCCTGGGAGGGGCGCCTCGCGGCCTTGGGGCTGCCCGTGGTGCGCCGCAGCGCCCTCACCGGTCGGGCCATGCCGGGCGCAACGATCCTCTGGGACGTCTTCGGCGAGCTGACCACCGCCTACTTCCTGTCCGGGGCCGTGTTCGTGGGCGGCAGCCTGGCCCCCCTGGGCGGCCAGAACTTCCTCGAGCCCCTGGCCGCCGGGCTCGTGCCGGTCTCCGGCCCGTACTGGAAGAATTTCGCCTGGGTGGGACGCGAGATCGTGCAGCAGGGGCTGCTCCGGGAAGTGCCGGACGGCCGCGCCCTGGCGGGTGCCCTGCTGGACCTGCTCGACGCGCCGAGGCCGCGCGAGGAGGTGCGCGAGGCGTTTGCGGCCTACGTCGCCACCCGGCGCGGCGCGGCCGGATGCATCGCCTCCCGTCTTGCAGAGCGTCTCGGTTTCGCGTAAAAGTCATTCGCTTTGGCCGCCAACACCTTGCCCCCCTGCTACGGGATCATCCCAGCGCGCTACGCATCGACGCGCTTTCCAGGAAAACCGCTGGTCGAGATCCTGGGCAAGCCCATGTTCTGGCACGTCTGGGCCAGGGCCTCGCGCTGCCCTGAGCTGCGCACGGTGGTCCTGGCCACGGACGACGAGCGCATCGAGGCCGCGGCGAAGAAGCACGGCGTGCCCGTGGTCATGACACGCTCCGACCACGTCAGCGGCACGGACCGGGTGAACGAGGCGGCCGCGCTCCTCGGAGTCGAGGAAGAGGCCGTGGTGGTCAACATCCAGGGTGACGAACCGGCGCTCGACCCGGCCATGCTCTCGCACCTGGTCGCCCCCTTCGCCGACGAGGCCGTGCGCGCCGCCACCCTGGCCCACGCCATCGACGCCGAGCGGGCCGCGGTCCCCGATCAGGTCAAGGTGGTCTTTACGGTGCGACGGGACGCATTATACTTCTCCCGCGCTGCCGTGCCCCATCCCCGGAATGCCGACGGGGCGGGTTTCTTCGGCCATATCGGCATGTACGCTTTCCGGCGTTCGACGCTTGCGCGCTTCACCACCCTCCCCCAGGGAGAGCTCGAGAAGCGCGAGAGCCTCGAGCAACTGCGTCTCCTCGAGAACGACATCCCCATCCGGGTCGTGCTCGTGGAGACTGGCACGCGGGGCGTCGACCGCCCCGAGGATCTGGCGGCAGTGACCGCCCTGCTTTCCGAGCACCACAGGGAGTGATGCAGATGGACGCGATTTTGGCACTCGAGGACGGCACCTGGTTCAAGGGCTCGTCCTTCACCGGCGACGGCGAGACCGGCGGCGAGGTCATCTTCAACACCGGCATGACCGGCTACCAGGAGATCCTCACCGACCCCTCCTACGTCGGGCAGATGGTCTGCATGACCTATCCCCACATCGGCAACTACGGCGTCAACCTCGACGACGTCGAGTCCAGCCGCATCCGCGTGGAGGCCTTCATCGTCAAGGAGTGCTGCAAGACGCCCTCCAACTGGCGCGCGAAGAAGAGCCTGCCCGAGTACCTGAAGGAATACGGCGTCATGGGCATCGAGGGCATCGACACCCGCGCCCTGACCCGCCACCTGCGCCTGCACGGCGCCATGCGCGGCCTCATCTCCACGCGCGAGAGCGATCCCGAGCGTCTGATCGCCCGTTGCCGCGAGCTGCCGACCATGGAAGGCCAGAACCTGGCCGAGCGCATCACGCCGAAGAAGCCCTACGTCTGGAGCGAGCAGGGACCGAAGGACGTGGAGCTCGTGAACGGCAAGTACGAGTGGCCCGGCCCCGGCCCGCGCCTCGTGGTCTTCGACTTCGGCATCAAGTGGAACATCCTGCGCCTGCTCACGGCCCAGGGCTTCGACATGCTCATGGTGCCCTCCTCCTTCACGGCGGAGCAGGTGACGGCCCTTTCCCCGGACGCCATCTTCTTCTCGCCCGGCCCCGGCGATCCCGCGACGCTGCAAGGCCCCATCGCCGAGATCAGCAAGATGACCGACGCCTACCCGCTCGGCGGCATCTGCCTGGGACACCAGCTCCTGGGCTCGGCGCTCGGCGGCTCGACCTTCAAGCTCAAGTTCGGCCACCACGGCGTCAACCATCCGGTCAAGGACCTGATCACCGGACGTATCGAGATCTCCTCGCAGAACCACGGCTTCTGCGTGGACATCTCCTCCCTGCAGGACGTGGAGATGACCCACGTGAACCTGAACGACCAGACGCTCGAAGGCTTCAGGCACACGAAAAAGCCCATCATCACCCTGCAGTACCATCCCGAAGCGGGTCCCGGGCCGCACGACGCCCAGTTCTTCTTCACCCGCTTCAGGAACCTGGTGCGCGAATCGACTGGAAAATAAACAGGATTCGGTCTATCAGAAGGCTTCCGGAGCGCTGAAACAAGGGTAGGAGTCATGTCCGCGGAACTCATCAAGGCCAGGCAGCTGATCAACAAGATCAGTTCCAACCTCAAGCAGAAGAAGCTGCAATCCGCGGCCCAAAGCCTTCAGGACGCCCTGCTGATCATCCTCAAGACGCCGCTCATGAAGAACGAGCGCGAGGAGTTCACGCAGCTCATCGAACAGGCCGTCTACCATCTGCGCGGCGACCGTGAATTCGCCAAGGCCTACCCGCTCCAGCTCGAATACACGCCTGGCGAAGAAAAGCAGCTGTATACGCAGATGGTCGAGGCGGTGAAGGAGCTCTCGGCCTCCTCCACCGAGGAGGCCCAGGCGCTTCTGGCCCTGATGGCCAAGCGCAAGGAGGACGGACTCAAGAAGGTCGAGGCCCAGCTCGCCTCGGGCAAGCATGCGGAGGCCAAGCAGTCCGCCGACAACCTGATCCGCGAATTCGCCAGCGACACGGACCTCAAGGCCGAGGTGGCCGACCTCTTCCTCAAGCACGAGCTCTACCAGGAAGCCTACGGCTACCTCGAGGAAGCCCTCAAGAACGATCCCGGCGCCGCCCACCTGTACAACCGCATCGCAATCGTCCTGCGCAAGATGAAGGACTACGCCACCGCCGAGCAGTACTACAGGAAGGCCCTGCAGTGCTGCCAGCACGACGAATACCTCTTCTTCAACATCGGCCGTCTCTATCACGACTGGCAGAAGTGGAAGCACATGGCCGAGATGGCCAAGCGGGCGCTGAAGATCAACCCCGGATTCGAGCAGGCCCAGAAGATGCTGCAGTTCGCCATGAAGAAGCTGGAACAGGACGGCTAGTCGGGTTCATCGCCCTCCGGCCTGCCGTGCGGCTCGCGGCACGCGGCCATGAAGGCCGCAGCTCCCCTCAGATCGTCCACCACCACGTCCGCCCGAGCCTTTCCGTCCTGCTCGGCGCGCCTCCCCTTGCCGGTGCGCACGAGGATGCTCGACCGACAGCCCGCCGCACGTCCGGCCTCGATGTCCTCGGGCTTGTCGCCCACGAAGAAGGATTCCCGAAGATCCAGCTCGAGGTCCGCCGCTGCGCGCTCGAGAAGCGCCGTGCCGGGTTTGCGGCAGTCGCAGCCGTCCTCGGGAGCGTGCGGACAGAAGTAGATGCCGCCCAGGCGCACGCCCTGCTCCGCCAGGAGAAGGGACATGCGCGCGTTGACGGCGTGAGCGTCCTCTTCGCGGAAATATCCCCTCCCGACGCCCGACTGGTTGCTCACGACGACGAGGACGAGCCCCATCTCCTGCATGGCCAGAAGCCCCTCCGCCGCCCCGGGGAGCAGATCCACGCCCGCCGGATCGGAAAGATAGTGCTTGTCCGCGATGATCGTGCCGTCGCGATCGAGGAAGGCGGCCCTGCAAAGCCGCATCACAGGCCGCCTCCGGTGGCGCTCGCGGGCAGGCTCGTCAGGTCCAGGGCCATGCCCACCGCGGCGCGCATCCCCCCGTCGTCCGCCATTCCCGTGCCCACGAGGTCGTAGCCGGTGCCGTGGTCCGGCGAAGTGCGCACGTAGGGCAGGCCGAGGGTCACGTTGACCGCTTCCCCGAAGTGCAGGAGCTTCAGCGGGCCGAGCCCCTGGTCGTGGTACATGGCCAGCACGGCGGAGAACTCGCCCCGCACGGCGCGGCCGAAGACCGTGTCCGCGGGCAGCGGACCGACGGCATCGATGCCCGCGGCACATGCCTCCTGCACGGCCGGGCCTATGACCTCGATCTCCTCACGGCCGATGCGGCCGGACTCGCCGGCATGGGGATTCAGGCCGCACACGGCGAGCGGCGCCGAAAGCCCGAGCCGCAGCGTGAAATCCTGAAGCAGGGACAGGCAGTGCAGGATGCGCGGCCCGGTGATCATGGAGGGCACCTCGCGCAGGGGCGGGTGGGTGGTCACGAGCGCCACGCGCAGCTTCGGCCCGGCCAGGCACATGCATACGTCCGTGGGCGCGAGCCCCGCATGCTCGGCGAGGAATTCGGTGTGGCCGGGAAAATCGAAGCCCGCAGCCATGAGCATGGCCTTGTTGAGCGGCGCGGTGACCAGGGCCCGGCCGAGCCCCTGGCGCATGAAGCGCGCTGCCAGCGCCAGGGAGAGCCCGGCCGACCGGCCGCCCTCGGGCCGCGGAGCGCCGGGGGCACAGGGATAATCCTCGAGCCCGTCAGGTATGAGCAGGCAGATGCCCTCTCCGGCCTCCTCCGCGGAACCCACGCGGCGCCAGAACTGCGCCATGCCCAGGGCGTGGGCCTGCTGCAGCAGGGGCTCGTGCGGGCCGATGAGCAGCACCGGACCGTGCACGAAGCCACCGCCGAACACGCGGCAGACGAGCTCCGGCCCCAGGCCGTCGGGGTCGCCCAGGGTGACGACCAGGGGGCGTTCGCGCACCATCGCCACGATCCTCCTCTACTGCTTGAAGGCCATGGCGGCCAGGGGCGGCAGGGTCAGCTCCAGATGGTAGGGCCAGCGCGCTCCGAATCCGGACTCTTGGGCCACGGCGCCATGGTAGTTGCCCACGTTCGAGCCGCCGTAGAACTCGGAATCGGAGTTGAATATCTCGCGCCAGTGGCCGGGCGCGGGGCAGCCCACACGGTAGCCCTGCCGCACCACGGGCGTGAAGTTGAAGATCCAGAGCACCGGGGTGCCGTTTCGGTCCTTGCGCATGAAGCTCAGGATCGACGACTGCCAGTCGTGCAGGTCGACCCACTCGAAGCCCTGCCACTCGAAGTCGACCTCGTGCATGGCAGGCTCCTCGTGCAGGAGCCGGTTCAGATCGCGCACCGTGTTCATGATCCCCTGGTGCGCCGGATAGTCGAGCAGGTTCCAGTCCAGCGGCGCCATGCAGTTCCACTCGTTCCACTGCCCGAACTCGCTGCCCATGAAGATGAGCTTCTTGCCCGGATGGGCCCACATGTAGCTCAGGAAAAGCCGCATGTTGGCGAACTGCTGCCAGTAGTCGCCGGGCATCTTGGCCAGCAGGGCGCGCTTGCCGTGCACGACCTCGTCGTGGGAGATGGGCAGCACGAAGTTCTCCGTGAAGGCGTAGAGCATGGAGAAGGTCAGGCTGTTGTGGTGCCAGGAGCGGTGGACGGGTTCTTTCGAGAAGTACTCGAGCTGGTCGTGCATCCAGCCCATGTTCCACTTGAAGGAGAAGCCGAGTCCCCCGGTGTAGGTGGGACGCGAGACGCCCGGCCAGGAGGTGGACTCCTCCGCGATCATGGCTGCGCCCGGGAACTGGTCGTGTACCACGGTGTTCAGTTCGCGCAGGAGGTTCACGGCCTCGATGTTCTCCCGCCCGCCGTGCTCGTTGGGGATCCACTCCCCTTCCTTGCGCGAGTAGTCGAGGTAGAGCATGGAGGCCACGGCGTCGATGCGCAGGCCGTCGAAGTGGAACTCCTTGAACCAGTAGAGCGCGTTGGCCAGCAGGAAGTTGCGCACCTCGTGGCGGCCGTAGTTGAAGATGTAGGTCCCCCAGTCCGGATGCTCGCCCTTGCGCGGGTCGGCGTGCTCGTAGAGCGCGGTGCCGTCGAAGCGGCCCAGGCACCAGTCGTCCTTGGGGAAATGCCCCGGCACCCAATCCAGGACCACGCCGATGCCCTCCTGGTGGCAGCGGTCCACGAGGTACTTCAGGTCCTCGGGCGCGCCGTAGCGCGAGGTGGGCGCGAAATAGTGCGAGGTCTGGTATCCCCAGGACTGGTCGAGGGGATGTTCGGCCACGGGCATGAACTCGATGTGCGTGAAGCCGAGGTCGCGCACGTAGGGCACGAGCCTGTCGGCCAGGGCGCGGAAGTCGAGGAACATGCCGTATTCGTGCCCGGCCCAGGCCCAGGAGCCCGGATGCACTTCGTACATGGACACGGGCTTGGCGAACGGCAGTCCCTCCTCGCGGCGCATGCGCAGCCACTCCCCGTCGTTCCACTCGTAGTTGTCGAGCGGCCAGAGCACCGAGGCGTTCCCGGGACGAAGCTCCGCACGGAAGGCCATGGGGTCCGTCTTGGTCAGGACGTGCCCCTCCCGGGTCGTGACGGCGAACTTGTAGAGCGCTCCCTGCGCGACGTCGAAGGCCGTTCCGGCCCAGACGCCGGAGACGCCGACCGGATAGAGCGGATGGCTCCCGGGGGTCCAGTCGTTGAAGCTGCCGACCACGCTGACTGCCGCCGCGTTGGGAGCCCAGACGGCGAATCGCCAGCCCTGTCGGCCGTCTTCCTCGGTCACGGGATGGGCGCCGAGGATGCGATAGAGATCCCAGTGCTGCCCCATGCCGAAAAGATGGAGGTCGAAGGGAGGAATGTAGGCTGGAATGGTGTTCTGCTGCATGGCGGACCCGCTGTTTTTGAAGGCAATACTCTGCCCTTGCGCCGCCGGGCGGATTCCCGGCGGAGCAGGCAAGGGAAAGATTTCCCGAAAGACTGGAGCTAAACGGTCACGACCGAGTTCTCGCAGTTGCCGAAGGGGCTGTACTCGTAGCCGTCGGCCTGCCCGTCGTTCTGCCAGTCGCGGCCGTCGACGAGGTAGCGGAACTGGTAGCTCCGGCCGGTGTCGAGGTCGAGCGTGCGGGTGAAGCTGCCGTCCTTGAGCTTGCGCATGGGCGTGGAATCCACCTTCCAGCCGTTGAACTCGCCGACCAGAAAGACCTTCTTGGCATCCTTGGTCACGCCGGAATCGATGTTGAACGTCACTTTGCAGACGGGCTTATTCTTCAGGAATTTCTTTGAGAGGGCCACGATCGTTCCTCCTGATGTCTTCCATATCGATAACAAACACTTCTATCGACCTTAGCAGAAAACTACTTCTTTCCGTTGTCGCCCGCAAGTGGCTCGGCGACTATTTGAAGAAATTGCCGGGCGTCGCTTGGCCGAGCGAACGGTAAAGCTCCTGGTACTGCTCCGCCGACCTGTCCCAGCAGAAGTCCCGGGTCATGGCGCGGTGCACCATGTCGTTCCAGAACTCCCTGTCCTCCCATCGTTCGACGGCCGTGTGCACGGCGTCGAAGAAGAGCCTGCTGTCGGCCTTCTCGAAGGTGAAGCCCGTGGCCTCCGGATGCGGATAGGCGGTGATGGTGTCGCGCAATCCGCCCACGGCCGTGGCCACTGGCGGAGTGCCGTAGCGCAGGGCGTACATCTGGGTCAGGCCGCAGGGCTCGTAGCGCGAGGGCATGAGGAAGATGTCGCTGCCCGCCTGGATGCGGTGGGCCAGCTCCTCGGTGTAGCCGATGATAACGTGCAGCTGCCCCTGGTACTCCTCCATCATCTCGAGGAGCCTGGCCTCGTAGTCCAGGTTGCCTTCGCCGAGCACGAGCAGCCCCACGCCGAGATCCATGATCTCGGGCAGGACGTCGAGGAGCATGTCGATACCCTTCTGGCGCCGCAGACGGCCGATGAAGCCCAGGATGGGCCGGTTCTCGAGCATGTCCGAGAGGTAGTATTCCCGGATCAGCTTCTTCTTGCACCACATCTTGCCGGTCATGCGCTCGGTCGAGTAGCTCGACGGCAGGTATTTGTCCCTGCGCGGATCCCAGACGTCGTAGTCCGCGCCGTTGATGATGCCGATCAGGCGGTCGGAGCGCTTGTTGAGGATGCCTTCAAGACCGCAGCCGAATTCCGGGGTCAGGATCTCGTCGGCATAGGACGGGCTGACCGTGCTGATGGCATCCGCGAAGGCGATGCCCGACTTGAGCAGGTTGAAGTCCCCCCAGAACTCGCAGCCGTCCATGTTCCAGGCCTCGTGCGGCAGGCCGGAATCGAAGAAGAGCCGGGAGGAGAATCGCCCCTGGAAGGCCAGGTTGTGGATGGTCATGACCGTCTTGCACTCGCGCCAGTAGGGATCGGTGCGGCGCAGATAGTGGATCCAGGTGGGCACGAGGGCGGACTGCCAGTCGTTGGCGTGGATGATGCCGGGCACGCGGCCCAGGCGCTTCAGCCATTCGACCGCGGCGCGGGAGAAGAAGGTGAAGCGTTCGCAATTGTCGAAATAGTCGCCCTTGTAGGTGTTGTAGTAGTGGCGGCGGTCGAAGTACTCGTCGCGCGCAACGAACCACACGGTCACGCCGTAATACTCGGCCTGGTATATCTCCGCGGTGATGGGCGGCCAGGGATAGCCCACGTGGCAGTCCGAGGAAACGAGGCGCGGATCGAACTCCTCGGCCTTCATGCGTCCGTACATGGGCGAGATCACGCCGACGCGAAGGCCCAGCCTGGCGAGTGCCGGAGGCAGCGCGCCGAGAACGTCGGCCAGGCCGCCGGTCTTGGAGAAGGGATACATCTCCGAGGTCACGAAGACCACGTCGTAGCGCTCGATTGCGGCGGGGGTCATCTCTCTTTCCTATCTCCTGCTCGGTGTGCCGAGAACGTAGCGGTTCGCGTGCGCGATCGTGTGCGCGAAATCCCGCAGGATCTCCGCGTGATCGAAGACGATGGGCGAGGGCAGCGCGTCGAGCGGGAAATAGACGGCGCTGCTCGCGTCGTCCCCTCCGGTGGGATCGCCCGGCGTTTTCGGCAGCGCGGTGAAAACCACGCTCATGGTGTGGTGCCGCGGGTCCCGGTCCGGTCGGGAGTAGACGCCCAGGATGCCGGAGAGCTCGACGTCCAGGCCGGTCTCTTCGCTCGCCTCGCGCACGGCGGCCGTCTCCACGGTCTCGCCCTCGTCCACGAAGCCGCCCGGCAGAGCCCAGCCGAGGGGTGCGTTGCGGCGCTCCACCAGGACGACCCCCCGCCAGGGCAGGTAGACGACCACGTCCACGGTGGGCAGGGGGTTGGCGTACAAAGAGATATCCTGCCCGCAGTGCGGGCAGGGAAAGGTCTTCAGCATCTTTTCACACTCCAGAGCGAGAATCCGGAACGGCAGACCGGAAAGCAAACGACAGCGTGCATTTCCGACCTTCGACACTAGGCCAAATAAAATGCCGTGACAAGATGATGAGGAAGAAAGGGGGAAAAATCATCCTTGCGTCATGCGGCGTTCAATTTTTTAAACGCCGCCTGGGCGCCCCCATGACCGGCCGGAAAGAAGCACTTTCGACCTCAAAGACGGACGGGACGACTGCGGCCGAAGTCCGTTCGCGCAGAGCCGGACGAGGCGGGGTGGGAAAAGGGGCTCCCGCGGCTGCAGCCCGAAAGACCGGAAGACGATCTCCCTCCACAAATGCCGAAGCCGGCTGCACAGGACCACCCTGTACAACCGGCTTCAGCAAAAGAAGGAAGGTAATTCGAGATAAGCAGGGAGCGTGCCAATCTCCGTATTTAAAAAATATTAGTAATATTTCAGCATGTTACATTCAAAACGCAAGACAGATGAAGCTTCCGGAACGTGCTGTTTTTTGTACCGGGGCCGTTTTACCGGGAAGCCCGGTACAAAAAATGAGCCCCAGCTCTCCCCGTTCTCCAGGGAACGGTCCGAGGCGGCGCGGCCCGATGCCGTCGCCCAGCCGCCCAAAAGCGTCCAGCGGATTGAGAAGCAGGGAAAGCGGGATGGGAGAGGGCTTTTGGGGACATTTGCGACGCAGGGGCCACAAATGCAAAACCGGCTTTGGCAGGACCACCCTGCAAAGCCGGTTTCGGCAAAAAAAGGAAGGAAGGTACAGAAAGATTAGCAGGGATCGTGCCAACGCCGAGGAGCAGGAATCTTTTCCTGCAATTCAGTTGCGTTACAAGAAAAAAGCATCAGTTCCAGTACTCCGGGTCGTGTAAAATTTTGTACCGTATTCCCGGAAAGGGCCATTTCGAGGCAAATGCCGGTTCAAGGATTTTTACGCTCGCCCGGCTTGGCCACCAGAGTGAACCCTGCCTCCTCGAGCTGCTCCTTGGAAATGGCCCCGTCACGCAGCACCTGAAGCTCCCTGGTGCCTACGCAGCGCACCACGGTGGAGGCGAGGCCGCCAGCGGGCCAGGGCTTGCCGCGCAGGACATGGTCCACCTGCGCGACGAGTTCGGGGTCCAGGTCCTCGGGGCGTCCGGCCCCGGGCCGACCGCTTCTGTTGGCGCTGGTGGCGATGAGCGGCGTGTCCGCGCGCAAACAGAGCTCGCGCGCCAGGGGGTGGGCCGTCAGGCGAACGGAGGTGAAGCCGTGCGGGTCGCGCACCAGGCTCGGCAGCTTGCGGCCCGTGGGCACGAGCACGGAAAGCGGCCCGGGCCAGAAGGCCTCCGCCAGCCTGGCGAAGGCCTTGGAGAACCAGCCGGTGACCATTGCCAGCTGCTCCATGCTGCCGATGATGATGGGAAGCGGTTTGGTCTTGGGCCGCGCCTTGATGCGCACGATCTCCTCGACCGCCTGGGCGTTGAAGGCGCTCGCGCCGATGGCGTACAGGGTCTCCGTGGGATAGATCAGGCACTTGCCGTCCCTGATGGTCTCGATGGCCTGTTCCATGCCGCCTCCCGCCGGGACCGCCGGGGCCCCGCATCGTTCTCGTTCGTCGCGCCCCGCCGTGTCAGTCGCGGCAGGAGTCTAACGGCTGCACCAGTCGCGGTACAGCGTCTCAAGCTCGTCGTCGGAATAACTCGGGCGGTCGTACATGCCCTTGGCGCTACGCTGCCGCCAGGTCTCGTAAAGGATGAGCGCGGCGGCCACGGAGACGTTGAAGCTCTGCACCATGCCGCTCATGGGGATGTAGACCATGCCGTCGCAGTGCGGCAGAAGCTCGGGCCGCACGCCGGAATGCTCGTTGGAGAGGATGACGGCCACCGGGGAGGTCAGATCCCACTCGGTCAGGGGCCGCGCATCCTCGGTGAAGCCCGTGGCCAGGAGGCGCATGCCGTCCGCCTTGAGTGAGGCGGCCATCGCGGCGGCGTCCGTGTGGGCCATGCGGCGCACCCATTTTCCGGCCGAGGCCGAGGACTTGCGCCCGATGTCCGGGAAGGCCTCGTCCTTGTAATAGAGGTGCACTTGCGGCACGCCGAAGGCGTCGCACGAGCGCAGGATGGCCGAGACGTTGTGCGGGTCCCAGACATGATCGATGACCAGGGTCAGGTCTTTCTGGCGCTTTTCGAGCACCTCCCTGATCCTGTCCTTGCGGCGTTCCGTGATACGAGTGCGCATGGCCGGGCTTGATACCCGACCCCCGGCCCAGTGGCAAGGGCCGCACCGGCTTGACAGCTCCCCCCGGCCCCACGTAGGCAACTCGCGGCCCCGCCCCGTGCGCGGTCCCACACACCCATGAACGACGTCGCAATCCTCATCGCCGCCTACGGCACCACGGCCGCGAACGCCCGCGAGGGTTACGGCGCCCTGGCGCGCGAGATCGCGGCGGCCTTCCCCGGGATTCCCATTGCCTGGTCCTTCACCTCGGCCAAGGTGCGCGAGAAGGTCGCCTGCGCGGGCAGCCCCGCCGCCTCGCCCGCCGAGGCGCTGGCCGCCCTGCGCACCTCGGGCGTCAGGCGCGTGGCCGTGCAGTCGCTGCACGTCATTCCGGGCCAGGAGTTCGCCGGGACCGTGGCCGCCTGCCGCGAAATGCAAGGCGGCCCCGATCCGTTCACGGCCGTCGAGATCGGCGGCCCGCTCCTCGACACCCCCGAGGACGTGGCCGCGGCCGCGGCCGCCCTGCCCGGCTTCCTGCCCGCCGAGCGCGCCCCGGACGAGGCCGTGGTCCTCGTGGGCCACGGCAGCGAGGCAGGCGGCGACGCGCAGTACGCAGGCTTTCTCGCCCGCGCCCGCGCGACCGACCCGCTCGTGCGCCTCGGCCTGCTCACGGGCGGCCCGGGGCCGGGCGAGCTCGCGGGCGAGCTTCGCGCCGAGGGGGTCAGCCGCGTCTGGCTCCTGCCCTTCATGTGCGTGCCCGGCTTTCACGCCCGCGAGGACGTGGCGGGCACGGCCCCCGCCTCCTGGCGCTCCGTCTTCAAGTCGCACGGTCTCCATGTCCGCGCCCTGACGCTCGGGGCCTCGGGACATCCTGGTTTCCGCGCCCTGTGGCTCGGCCACCTGCGCGCCGCCATCGAGCGCCTCGCGCGCGCTTGACATCCCCTCCCCTCTGGGACCATATCCATCCCGTTGAGACGCGCATCCGCGCTTAATAGGGAATCCGGTGCGACGCCGGAGCGGCCCTCGCCGCTGTAATCCCGGCCCCCCGAACGGGGGGAAATCGGCCCCTCCAGGCATGCCACTGCCGCGATCCGCGGCGGGAAGGCGGAGCGGGCTCCGGGAGAGCCAGAAGACCTGTCTCGACATCATGCTGCGTCTTCGCGCCGGCAACGGGGGCAAATGCCTGCGCGACCTTCCCCGCGATCCTTGCCCGAACGGACGAACGAACGTCCGAAGCGGCGGGGATTTTTTCATTGGCCCCGGAAAATCGTAGGAGGCTCTCATGCCCGTGCGTTCGATCCGGAACACCCTTCTGGCCGTCTTCCTTCTGCTCTTCTCCCTGCAACCGGCCCTGGCCGCCCACGGCAAGCCGCGCCCGGACAAGACCGGCATCCTGCTCGTCGCCTTCGGCTCGAGCGTGGACGAGGCACGCGCCTCCTACGGCAACGTCGAGGCCATGGTCCAGCAGGCCTTCCCCGGAGTGCCCGTGCGCTGGGCCTTCACCTCGCACATCGTGCGCGACCTCGTGACCAAGGAGACGGGGCGGCGGCCCGATTCCCCGGCCATGGCGCTGGCGCGTATGGCCCAGGAAGGCTTCACCAGCGTCGCGGTGCAGCCCCTGCACGTGATCCCGGGCATCGAGTTCCATGAGCTCGTGCGCACCTGCATGGCCATGCAGGGCCTCACGGACGGTCCGGCGCACGTTTCCGTGGGCCTGCCGCTCCTCTCCACCGAGCACGACCTGGCCCAGGTCGCCGAGGCCCTGGCCGCGCAGTATCCCCTGGCCGAGAAGGAGGCCGTGATCTTCGTGGGACACGGCACCGCGCACCCGGCCAGCGTGGCCTATCCGGCCATCCAGTACGACCTGTGGAACGTGTCGCCCTCCTACTTCGTGGGCACGGTCGAAGGCATGCAGGACGAGGACGGCATCATCGCCAGGCTGAAGACGCTCGACGTGCGGACGGTCCGCCTCGTGCCGCTCATGGCCGTGGCCGGAGACCACGCGCACAACGACATCGGCGGCGACTCCCCCGACTCCTGGGCCGGACGGATGAAGGCCCAGGGCTACGACGTGCAGGTGAAGATGTCCGGCCTGTCCTCCCTGGACAGCGTGGCCAGGCTGTGGGTCGAGCACCTGCACACGGCCATGTCGGCCCTCCCTTCGCCGCGCCAGCAGCAGTGAACGAAGCGGAATCCGTCACCCTGCCCGGCCTGCTGGCCGCCGAGCGGCGGCGCGCCGCACGGCGCACGTGCGGCGCGCTGCTCCTCGGAGCGCTGTGCCTGGCCTCGCTGCCCCTGGCCTGCGCCATCGGCCCGCTGCACGTGCCCGAGGCCGACGTCTGGCGCGCCCTGGGCACCCTCTTCGCCCCGGGCGGACAGCCCCCGGCAATGGACCCGGTGCTGCGGAGCGTGGTCCTGGACCTGCGCCTGCAGCGCGGGCTCCTGGCCTTCTGCGTGGGCCTGGCGCTGGCCGTGTCCGGCTGCGTCTTCCAGGGCGTGCTGCGAAACCCGCTGGCCGACGCCTTCACCCTGGGCGTCTCCACCGGCGCGGCCTGCGGCGCGAGCCTGGCCATCTTCTTCGGCCTTGGCGCGCGCACGGCCCTGACGCTCCTCGGCCTGCCCGTGGGCGTCTTGCCCCTCGCCGGGCTTTGCGGCGCCATGGCCGCGCTGGCCGCTGTCCTGCTGCTCGCCAGGGCGGCACGCGGCCCGGGCCGCGAGACCCTGGTCCTGGCCGGAATCGTGGTCGCCACGGTACTGGCCGCCTGCATCGCCCTGCTCAAGGCCCTGAACGAGGAGTCCACGGCCAACATCGTCTTCTGGCTCATGGGCAGCCTGCAGGGCCGGGGCGCGGGCCATCTGCTGCTTCTTCTGCCGTATCTGATCGCAGGGCTCGCGCTCCTCGGCCTGTGGGCGCGCGACCTGGACGCGCTCTCGCTCGGAAGCGCCCAGGCCGGGCTCCTCGGCGTGGACGCGCCGCGCGCCCGGCGCCGCCTGCTGGTGGCCGCGAGCCTGCTCGCGGGCGCGGCAGTGTCCGTATCCGGAGTCATCGGCTTCGTGGGGCTCGTGGTGCCGCACATGGCGCGACGCATGGTCGGCGCGGAGCACAGGCCCCTGCTCGTCTTCTCCGGGCTGCTCGGCGGCCTCACCCTGCTCTGGGCGGACGTGCTTGCCCGCTCCATGCTGCCCGGCGGCCTGGAGCTGCCCGTTGGCGTGGTCACCGCGCTGTGCGGCGGCCCCTTCTTCTGCCTGGTGCTGGTGCGCCGGGGCCGGAGGGAGGCATGACCGCCATCATCCAGGCAGGCGGACTTCACGCCGGGTACGACGGCCGCACCGTGCTGCAGGGGCTGGACCTCGCGGTCGAGCGCGGGACCATGGTCGGCGTGCTCGGGCCCAACGGCGCGGGCAAGAGCACCCTGCTCGCGGCCCTCGCCGGACAACTCGCGCCGGAGGCGGGCACGGTCCAGGTGGACGGACGGGACCTCGCGGGCCTCTCCCCGCGCGAGCGCGCCCTGCTCATCGCCGCCGTGCCGCAACGGGCCGATCCGGGCCTCGGCCTTCGCGCGCTGAACGTCGTGCTCATGGGCCGCCAGGCACGCCTGCCCCTGCTCGGGGGGTGGTCCGAGGCGGACTACGACGCAGCCTGGGCGGCCATGCGCGAGACCGGGGTGGAGCGTCTCTACGACCGGCCCGTTGACCATCTCTCGGGCGGCGAATTCCGGCGCGTGCTCATCGCCCGCGCCCTGGCCCAGGAAACGCCCCTGCTCCTCCTGGACGAGGCGGCCGCGGGTCTGGACGCCGCGTCGCGCATGGCCGTGCACGACCTGCTGGCCGCGCGCTGCCGGGCCGGAACCACGGTGGTCTCGGTCATGCACGACCTGAACCTGGCCGCGCTCTACTGCCGACGGCTCGTCTTCCTCAAGAACGGACGCATCGCGCGCCAGGGCGAAACGCCCGAAATCTTCACGCGCGAAATTCTCATGGAGATATATGAAACCGACGTGGACATCGTACACCACCCGCGCACGGGTGCTCCGCAGGCTCTGTTCGTGCCTGCTGCTCCTGCTCCTGCTGCCTAGCCCGGCCAGGGCCGGGATCAGCCTCACCGACGCCACCGGGACCACGGTCCGCCTGGACGGCCCGGCGCGACGCATCGTCACCCTGTACGCGGGCTTCGACGACATCCTGGCTGCGCTCGGACGCGCGGACAGGATCGTGGCCCGCACCAAGACCGAGGCCGCGCTGCCCGCCCTGGACAAGCTGCCCACCGTGGGCACCCACCTGCGGCCCAACCTGGAGCTGGTCATGGGCGCCAGGCCCGATCTGGTGCTGCAACTCGGCGGGCGCGAGGCCGCGCTGGCCGAGGTACAGGAGCTGCGACGCCACGGCCTTTCGGTAGTCGTGCTGCGCATGAACTCCTTCGACGAACTCTTCGACGCCTACCGTGCCCTGGGTGAGCTGACCGGAGCGGAGGACGCGGCCGAAGAGGCGGTGTCCGGGATGCAGGCGCGCCTTGCGCGCGTGGCCGAGGCCGTGGCCGGACGGCCGGAACCGAGCGTCTTCTTCGAGGTCCGCTATCCGCCTCTCCTGGCGGCCGGGGCCGGAAGCATGGCCGGAGAGATCGTGCGCCGCGCGGGCGGCCGCAACTGCCCGGCCGATCGGCGCAACCATGTGCCCCTGGGGCTCGAGGCGCTGCTCGCCCTGCAGCCCGAGGCCTACGTGGTCCAGAAGGGGCCCATGAATCCGGAACCCCAGCCGCCTGCCGAACGCGACCAGTTCAGCGAGCTTTCCGCGGTGAAGAACGGCCGGGTGCTGACCGTTGACGAACGCCGCTTCTCCCGGCCCGGCCCCGGAAACGTGCAGGCCGTGGAGGAGCTCGCCGCCTTCCTGCATCCGGAATGCGCCGCAGCGCTCACTGACGGCACGGGCGAGGTGAAGCAATGAGCACGCTCGGCACCCTGTACGCCGTGGGCGTGGGCCCCGGCGATCCGGAGCTCATGACCGTCAAGGCCGCGCGCATCCTGGCCGCGACCGCCACCGTGTTCACCGCGGCCTCGCCGCGCAACGGGCAGTCCCACGCCCTGGAGATAGCCCGCGTCCACCTTTCGGAGGGCGCGCGCGTGGAGCGCCTGGAATTCCCCATGACCCGCGACGAGGTGATCCTCGCCGCGGCCTGGGAAGAGGCGGCGCGCAAGGTGCTCGCGGTCCTTTCCAGGGGCGAGGACGCCGTCTTCCTGACGCTGGGCGATCCCATGACCTACAGCACCTTCGGCTACCTGCTGCGCACCCTGCGGGCCCTGGAGCCCGAGGCGCCCGTGCAGGCGGTGCCCGGGGTGACCTCGTACCAGGCCGCGGCCGCGGCCGCGCTGACGCCCCTGGTGGAAGGCGAGGAAGGCCTGTGCGTGATCTCGGGCATCGCCGCGGAGGAGAAGCTCGAGACCACGCTCGCCACGGCGGACAACGCCGTGGTGCTCAAGGCCTACCGCAACCTCCCCACCATCCGCAAAGTCGTCAGCCGCCTCGGCCTGTCCGAACGCGTGCAGGCCGTCTCCTGCCTGGGCATGGCGGACGAGGCCCGCTACCAGGGCCTGGACGAGGTCCCCGAGACGCTGCCCTACTTCTCCCTCTTCCTGCTGCCCAAAGAGCGGAAAAAATAGCCCGACAAAAAAACGAGGGGGACGGCATGCCGTCCCCCTCGCGAAAAATCACCCGCAGGTTTATCCGTCAGAACTTGATCGACGCGGCGGCCGTCCCGGCCATGCCCGTGGCCTCGCAGTTCACGGCGCGCTCGCCCGCGCTGCGCACGAACTCGCGCAGGAAGTCCGCCTGCCCCGGCGTGAGACGGCTGAACTGCCCGCCCACGTAGCCCTTGTCCACGCGCACGATGCGCACGGCCAGACCATCCAGGAGCAGCCTCGAGCCGAGAAAGAGGTTCACGAGGATCTCGTTGCCGGGCTTCAGGTCGCGGGCCACGGCATTGAGCGAGACGCCGTCCGCGCTGATGTCGCGCACGCTGATGCTCACGGGCTTGTCGGCCACCTTGGCGCGCAGCAGGGGCACCTCGACGCGCAGGGCCGAGCGCTTGTCCGCGCGGGCGCGGCCGGCGGCCGCGACCTTCAGTATCTTGTCGAGAAAGGACATTGCGTTCCAGGATTTCGGTTCAGCCGGCCGCCCGCCAAGCAGCGACGCGCGGCGCCGTGAAAGACGCCGCACAAAGCGGCGCTCCCCCTCCATGGCACCTGCCTGTACGCCAAGGAGAGCCCGCGCGCAAGCCCCCTCGAAAACGCCGCCCCATTCGACCTAGCGCGCGTCCACCCAGCGGATGAGCCCCAGGGAACGCGGGTCGATGAGCAGCGGATGGAAGGGCAGGATGCGGATGGTGAAGCCGAAGCGCCCGGCCTCCGCGGGCATCAGTTCGCCCTTGTAGACGTGCCAGTCGTCCTCGGTCTTGCCCTCGGACTGGAGCTCCACGGTCCGTCGCTGGACCATCTCGCCGTCCTGATTGATCTGCCCGGCGTAGAGTTCCGCCTTCACGTCGTCGGTCGTGAGCCCGTCGAGCCAGATCTCCGCCTCCACGACGAAGGGCTCGCCCACGAAGACCTGCTCCGGCACCTCGGTGCGCACGTTGCGGATGTGGATCTCGCTCCACTTGGTCATCAGATCCATCCGCCAGGCGGCGAGCTCCTTGGCCTTGGCGAAGTCGGCCTGGGCCAGCTTGTGGTAGTTCTCGAAGGCGGGCAGGTAGGCCTTGCGCATGTAGTCCTCGACCATGCGGTGGGCGCTGAACACCGGCCCGAGCTGCACCAGGGCGTTCTTCATGCGCCTGACCCAGCTGCGCGGCAGGTTGCCGTGGCCGCGCTCGTAGAAGTCCGGGACCACGTCGGTCTCGAGCACGTTGAACAGGGTGTGGCTCTCCACGAAGTCCTGGTAGCCCCAGTCCTCGTAGATCTCGCCGCGCCCGACGCCGTAGCCCACGGAGTTGTCGGACTGGTAGGCCTCGGCCCACCAGCCGTCCAGGGTGCTGACGTTGAGCACGCCGTTGGACATGGCCTTCATGCCCGAGGTGCCGCAGGCCTCCAGGGGCACGCGGGGGTTGTTGAGCCACACGTCGCCGCCCTGCACCATGTGCTTGGCCACGTCCATGTCGTAGTCTTCGATGAAGACGATCTTGTTCTTGAGCTCCGGGGTGCGCGAGAGCTGCACGATCTGCTGGATGAGAGTCTTGCCCTCGTTGTCCTGGGGGTGCGCCTTTCCGGCGAAGATGAACTGGACCGGCTTGTCCGGATTCGAGAGCAGGCGCTTCAGCCGCTCCACGTCCATGAACAGGAGGTTGGCCCGCTTGTAGGTGGCGAAGCGTCGGGCGAAGCAGACGGTGAGGGCGCGAGGGTCCAGGAGCTCCTGGGCCTCCTCGATCTCCCTGCGTCTCGCGCCGCGGCGGCGCAGGCTCTCGGCCACGCGGTAGCGCACGTAGTCGATGAGCCGCTCGCGCAGCCGCTCGTGTGTGCGCCAGAGCTCGGAGTCCGGGATGTTCTGCGCCTGCCGCCAGACGCGCGAGCAGTCCGGGTCCTCCTTCCAGTTCACGCCCAGGTAGCGGTCGTAGAGCGCGGCCATGTCCGGGGCCACGAAGGACGGCTGGTGCACGCCGTTGGTGATGGCGTTGATGGGCACGTCGTCCACGGGATACTGCGGCCAGACCTTCTTCCACATGTTGCGCGAGACCTTGCCGTGCAGCTCCGAGACGCCGTTGTTGAAGCGCGAGAGGCGAAGCGCCAGCACTGTCATGCAGAAGGACTCAGAGTCGTCGCGCGGATCCTCGCGGCCGAGCGCCAGGAAGACCTTGAAGGCCAGGCCGATGCTCTTGGCGTAGCCCTCGAAGTAGCGCTGCATGAGCCCCGGGTCGAAGCGGTCGTTGCCCGCGGGCACCGGGGTGTGCGTGGTGAAGACCGAGGTGGAGGCGGCAAGCTCCATGGCCGCCTCGAAGGAGAGCTTGTCCTCGCTCATGAACACCCGGATGCGCTCGAGTCCGGCAAAGGCGCTGTGTCCTTCGTTCATATGGATGACCGTGGGCTTGAGCCCCATGGCCCACAGGGCGCGGATGCCGCCCACGCCGAGCAGTATCTCCTGGCGGATGCGCATCTCCCAGTCGCCGCCGTAGAGCTGGGCGGTGATCTCGCGCAGATCCGGATCGTTGGCCTCGATGTTCGTGTCCAGGAGGAAGAGCTTGATGCGGCCCACGTCCACGCGCCAGATCTGGGCCTGGCAGGAACGCTCGGCCAGCTCCACGCCGATGGTCAGGGGCTGGCCGTCGTCCTGCTTCACCAGGGAGATGGGCAGCTGCTCGAAGTCGGCGTCGGGATAGCGCTCCTGCTGCCAGCCGTCCGGGGTCAGGTACTGGCGGAAATAGCCTTTCTTGTAGGCCAGGCCGATGGCCACCAGGGGCACGTTCAGGTCCGAGGCGGACTTCAGGTGGTCGCCCGCGAGGATGCCGAGCCCGCCGGAATAGATGGGCAGGCTCACGTCCAGGCCGAACTCGGCGCTGAAATAGGCCACGGCCGGGCCGTCCCTGTCGTGATCGGGAAAGGAGACGGGCGTGGCCGCGCGGGAAAGATAGTCGTGCAGGCTCTTTTGGGCGTCGCGCACGCGTTCCACGAAGAACTCGTCGCGCGACAGCTCCTCCAGCGTGCGCTGGGGCAGCTGGTTCAGGAAGGCGACGGGGTTGCCGTAGCAGGCGCGCCACAGGTCCAGATCTATCTGCGCGAAGAGGTCGGCGACCGCATCGTTCCAGGAGAACCAGTAGTTGTAGGCGAGCTCCCACATGGCTTCCAGCTTGGGGGGAAGCCGCGGTACGACGCTGAAGCTGCGAATGGGGCGCATGTTCGTTCCTCCGGTATCTCCGTCCTCGATGGCGGACGGTTCCTTATCCTAGTGCCCAAAGCAGACCCAAATTGCAATGGGCGAGGCGGCGGGCCTGTTGCCTTTTACGGATCAAACGCATACGGTCGCCCCCTTGCCCGCCCCTGCGGGACATTTCGGAGAAACGCATGACCCAGGCCACGATCCCATTGGAAGTCAGGTTCAAATTCCTCCACCCTGTCTGGGAGGAACACGGCTGCGAGTACTCCACGGAGCACTCCGCGGGGCTCGACCTGCGCGCCTGCCTCGACGAGGATTCCATTACCGTGCCCGCGGGCGGACGTGCCTTCGTGGGTGCCGGGGTGGCCATCGAAATCTCCGAGCCGGGCTGGGCGGGCTTCGTCTTCTCCCGCAGCGGCCTCGGCGCCAAGGACGGCCTGACCGTGGCCCAGGGCGTGGGCGTCATCGACCCCGACTACCGGGGCGAGATCAAGGTCTGCCTGCTCAACACATCGGGCGAGCCCCGCGTCGTCACGCGCGGCCAGCGCATCGCCCAACTCGTCTTCATGCCCTTCCGACGAGCCGGCGTCGTCGCGTGCGACGACCTCTCCTCCACGGCGCGGGGAACAGGTGGCTTCGGACACACGGGCAAACTGTAAATCAGTCAGTGAGACGATCATGAAAACATCCTTCGACGAATTGAAGACCTGCGAGCTTTCGGCGGTCTGCCACACCTACGGCCGGTACCCCCTGGACATCGCCCGGGGCTCCGGCTCGCGGCTCTACGACATGGCGGGCAAGGAATACATCGACCTGCTCTCCGGCATCGCCGTGACCTCGCTCGGCCATTGCCATCCCGAGATCACCCAGGTCATCTGCGAGCAGGCGGGGAAGCTCGTCCACGTCTCGAACCTCTTCTACCAGCAGGAGCAGGTGGCCCTGGCCGAGCGCATCCTCGGCACCTGCCACAGCGACAAGGTCTTCTTCTGCAACTCCGGCGCGGAGGCCAACGAGGCGGCCATCAAGCTCGCCCGGCGCTACCACCGCACCGTGCGGGGCACCAAGGCCTACGAGGTCATCACCCTTGCCGGATCCTTCCACGGCCGGACCCTGGCCACGCTCACGGCCACGGGCCAGCAGAAGGTCAAGGACGGCTTCGATCCCCTGCCCGACGGCTTCGTGACCGTACCCTGGAACGACCTTGCGGCCCTCGAGGAGGCCATGGGCGAGATGACCGCGGCCGTGCTGCTCGAGGTCATCCTGGGCGAGGGCGGCGTGCGGCCGCTGCCGCCCGAGTACCTGCGCGGCGTGCAGAAGCTCTGCCAGGAGCGGGGCGTGCTCTTCATGGTCGACGAGGTCCAGACGGGCCTTTGCCGCACGGGCAGCTTCTGGGCCTTCCAGGAATACGGCCTGACCCCGGACGTCTTCACCTCGGCCAAGGCCTTGGCCAACGGCCTGCCCATGGGCGCCATGCTGGCCACGGACGAGGCCGCCCGCGCCTTCAAGCCCGGCAGCCACGCCACCACCTTCGGCGGCGGCGCCCTGCTCTCGCGCGTGGCCGACAAGGTCATCGAGATCATGGAGCGCGACGGCCTGGCCGAGCGGGCGAGGGAGATGGGCGAGTACGCCAAGGAGCTCTTCAGGGGCGTGTCCGCCGCCGTGCCCGGCGCCATCACCGACGTGCGGGGCCGCGGCCTGATCATCGGCATCGAGCTCGCCAAGCCCGGCAAGGAAGTCTGGGAACACCTCCTGGACAAGGGTTTCATCCTGAACCTGACCCAGGACAAGGTGCTTCGGCTCCTGCCTCCCCTGACCATCGAACGCTCGGACCTGGACCTCTTCGCCCAGGCCCTGAGCGATGTCCTGAAGGCCTCCTAGAGGCCATCCGCAACGCCTTTCGGCGGCCCGGCCGGGAAAGTTCCCGGCCGGGCCGAACCGGAAGCGCGCCGTCCCCAAAGAGGAGTCCACCGTGGACAAGTTCGAATTCGCAGTGCTCCAGGACGACTACGAGCGCGCCATAGCCTTTCTCACGGAGCGCGTGCCCCAGGGCTGGGAGGAGAATCTCTCCCCGGTCGACGGCCGCACCTGGTTCACCTTCCATCTGGAGGACCACCCGCTGGCCGAGGAGCTCGCCCGCGAGCTTGCCGCCGCCTTCCCGGGAAGCGACCTCAAGAGAAGCGAGGTCGACCCGCAGGACTGGGCCATGGCCTGGCGCGACTTCTTCACCCCGGTGCAGACCGGGGAGACCTTCGAGGTGCTGCCGCCCTGGCTGGCGGAACAGCGCGACGCGCGGCGCAAGAGCATCATCATCGAGCCCAAGATGGCCTTCGGCACCGGCCATCATCCGACCACCGCGCTCTGCCTCGCGGCCATCGGCAGCCTCGCCGAGTCCGGCAGGCTCGACGCGAAGCCGGAATTTCTGGATCTCGGCACCGGCTCGGGCATCCTGGCCATCGGCCTCGCCCTGCTCGGCTGCCGCGGCGTGGCCCTGGACATCGACCCCCAGGCAGTGGCCTGCGCCGAGGAGAACCTGGCCGCCAACCATGTCGCGGACATGGTCTCCACGGCCGTGGGCAGCATCGACTGCCTGCGTCCGGAGCGGACCTTCGGGCTCATCGTGGCCAACATCCTCTCCGGTCCGCTGATCGCCCTCTCGCGTCCGGTCCACTCCCATCTGGCGCCGGGAAGCGCGCTCGTGCTCTCGGGCATCCTCACGGAGCAGGCCCCCTCGGTCGCCAGGACCTACGCCCAGTTGGGGCTCGGCGAGCCGAAGACGCACATCGAGGGGGAATGGGCGGCACTCGTCTGGGCCTAGGACGGCCGCGGCGAGATGCGACAGTGCTGTTTTTCCCGAGGACTTCTCCGTGTCAGGTCTTTCGTGCGCACGGCTCCGCCGGGGCGGTTGCGCTTCCGGCCGTTCGGCCGTACCCTGTGCCGCCGAAGACGATGAATACGCGCCGCACGCATCGGCCACCCCATTCCAAGGCAAGATGAAGACCAACCCCATCCGCCTCTTCTACGAGACCCTCCGCGAAGCCTTCGGCCCCTGCGACTGGTGGCCTGCGGACTCGGCCTTCGAGATCGCCGTGGGCGGCATCCTGACGCAGAACACCAGCTGGATGAACGTGCAGAAGGCCATCGCGACCCTGAAGGAGGCGGAGGCCCTGACTCCGCGCGCCATGCGCACCCTCGCGCCCGAGGAGCTCGCGGAACACATCCGGTCTGCCGGATACTTCCGGGTCAAGGCGGCGCGCCTGGGCAACTTCCTCGAATTTCTCGCCGCCGAGGCGCCCTCGGAAGAGGCGCTCGACGACTCTGCCCTGCCCTACCTGACCGCCCAGGAGCTCGCGCCCCTGCGCGAGAAGATCCTGGCCGTGCGCGGCATCGGGCCGGAGACGGCGGACAGCATGCTGCTCTACGCCCTGCGCAAGCCGACCTTCGTGGTCGACGCCTACACCGCGCGCTTCATGCAGCGCCACGGCCTCGTTCCCGAGGACGTCGGCTATTACGAACTGCAGGAGGCCTTCACCGACGCCCTGCCCACGGACGTGGCCCTGTTCAACGAATACCACTCCCTGATCGTGCGCCTGGGGCAGGTCTACTGCAAGAAATCCAAGCCCCTGTGCGGCGAGTGCCCGCTCGGCCGGTTCCTCGAGGGCGCGGCATGAGGCGGCTCGTCTCCCTCGTCCGGCGGCTCCGCCTGTCCCTGGGCCTCGGACTCGTCCTGGTCGCGCTCGCCGCTGCCCCCCTGTCCGCGGCGCGCGCCAAGTCCTCGGACAAGGGGCAGGTCAACAAGCTCAAGCAGTCCATCGAGCAGCAGAATGCCCGCGCCAAGCAGCAGAAGGAATCCCTGAGCAAGCTCTCGCAGCGGGAGCGCGCGCTCTTCGGCAAGCTCGCCGGGGCCGAGGACCGGGTCAACTCCCTGACCGCGGACATCATGCGCCAGGAGCGCGAGATGGCCGCGGTGGAGAAGAAGCAGAAGGAGATCGCGGCCGAGCACGACCGCATCGAGGACGAGCGGACCGCGGTCCTGCGCGACCTGGGCCGCATCCTGGCCGCGCTCTGGCCCCTGCACCTCGAGAACGCCACGAACAAGCTGAAGGGCCTCTCCTCCTGGGAGGAGGCCGACCGCCGCTTCACCTGGCTCTCCGCCCTGTACGGAGCCGGCGGCGACAAGCTGGCCGCCCTGGCGGCGCGCACGAGCGAGCTGGCGGCCAACATGGCCGAGCAGGATCGGTTGCGCGCGGACGTGCAGAAGAGGCTCGACACGATCAACTCCCGCAAGGACGACCTTCTGGAGCAGAAGCTGGCCCTGTCCAAGGACATCCAGAAAGTGCGCGCCGAGAAGGTCAGCCAGGAAGAGGAGCTGAACCAGATCGTGTCCACCGTGGAAGGCCTCAAGTACCGCCTGAAGGTCCTGACCAGCAGGGACCTCGGCGACTTCAAGGGCAGCCTGCCGTGGCCCGCGGACGGACGCCTCGCGGTGCGCTTCAATCCCGGGGGCAACCCTCCCGTGCGCGGCCTCGGCATCTCCGCGTCCGACAACACGCAGGTGCGCGCCGTGTCGTGGGGCAAGGTCGTGCACGACGACGTTCTGCGCGGCTTCGGCAAGGTCATCATCCTGTACCATGGCGGAAACTACTACAGCCTGTACGCCTATCTCTCCGAAAGCGACGTTCGCATGGGGCAGGAAGTGGAGAAGGACGAGGTCCTCGGCCGGGTCGGTTACTACCCGGAAATCAAAGGCCCGGGCCTTTATTTTGAATTGCGCTGGCACGAAAAAGCCGTTAACCCACTCGAGTGGCTGAGCGCCCGCAAGAAGTAGCTTCCTGGAGGATATATGCGCATCAAACGGTGGCTGGTCGTATTTACCGTGTTTGTCATGCTGATGTCCGCGCAGGTGGGCACGCTCCATGCCGACAGCACCAATTCCCAGCCCAATCCTCAGGGCAACACCCAGGCCAGTTCCCAGGCCAGTTCCCAGGAAGACCGCTACGACGCCCTGAAGCGCTTCAGCCAAGTCCTCGGCCTGGTCGAGGACTATTACGTCCGCGACATCTCCCGCAAGGAACTGATGGATGACGCCATCAAGGGCCTTCTGCAGCAGCTCGATCCGCACTCCGCCTTCATGACCCCCGAGGAATTCCGCGACATGCAGGTCAGCACATCGGGCGAGTTCGGCGGCATCGGCATCGAGATCACCATGGAGAACGGCCGCCTGACGGTCGTCTCGCCCATCGAGGACACCCCGGCCTACAAGGCCGGCCTCAAGCCCGGCGACATCATCCTCGAGATCGACGGCCATCCCACGGCCGACATGTCGCTGCTCGACGCCGTGAACAAGATCCGCGGCCGCAAGGGCAGCAAGGTCAACCTGACCATCCTGCACAAGGAATCCCAGAAGCCCGAGACCGTGGCCATCGTGCGCGACACGATTCCCATCCTCAGCGTCAAGAGCGAGGACGAGCTCGGCAAGGGCATCCTCTACGTGCGCGTGACCAAGTTCAACGAGAACACCACTCGCGAGCTGCACGACAAGATCGCCGAGTTCCGGCGCAAGAACGGCGCCATCAAGGGCGTGATCCTCGACCTGCGCAACAACCCGGGCGGCCTGCTCAACCAGGCCGTGTCCGTGGCGGACACCTTCCTCACCGGCGGCCTCGTGGTCTACATCCAGGGCAAGGATCCCGCCTCGCGCAAGGACTTCAACGCGGCCGCGCAGACCACGGACGTGCAGGCGCCCATGGTCACGCTGATCAACGCGGGCTCTGCTTCGGCCTCGGAGATCGTGGCCGGCGCCCTGCAGGACCGCAAGCGCTCCCTGATCGTGGGCGAGCGCAGCTTCGGAAAGGGCTCGGTGCAGACGGTCATCCCGCTCTCCGACGGCTCGGGCATCAAGCTGACCACTGCGCTCTACTACACCCCCTCCGGCCGCTCCATCCAGGCCGAGGGCATCGTTCCCGACGTGGCCGTGCCCTTCGAGGCTCCCCGCGAGGAGCAGCCGCAGGACCTGAACGTCCTGCGCGAGAAGGACCTGAGCCACCACCTCCAGAACGGGGCCGACGAAGGCAAGACCGCCGAGCCGACGGACAGCAAGGCGGCCGCCATGCTCAAACGCGACAACCAGCTCAGACTGGCGGTCGAGCTCGTGAAGGAGCTCCCCCGCATCAAGGCTCTGCAATAGCACTGAAATGACACGCAAATCGTCCAGCAAACGGGACCGTTCCTCGAAAGGGGGCGGTCCCGGTTTTCTTAGGCGCCACTGGCACTGGCTGACCGTGGCCCTGGCCGGGGCCGGGCTTCTTGCCACCATGCTCGTGCTTTTGAAGCCCACGGGCCCCCTCTCCACGCTCCTGCCGCAGAGGTCCACCACCGAACGGCCGGTGGAGCAGCCCAGGACGGCGGACAGGGACCAGGCGGCGGGCCAGCAGGCCTCCGCCCCGAAGCCCAGGCAGGACGAGGCCCAGACGCCCCAGGCGACGCCCGCCACCCCCGAGCCCCAGGCCGGGAACGAGAGCGAGCAGCGCCCCTTCGAGGAGTACGGTGCGTCCTTCGAGGACGACCTGAAGAAGATCGACTTCTCCCTGCTCACCACCCTGCGCCAGCTCGACATCGGGCCGCAGCACTACTCCCTGATAGAAGTGACGCGCCAGCACGAGGGCGATGCGGACTATCTGAAGCAGTCCATCTCCGTGCAGTTCGCGCACGATCCGTCCGAGTTCGCCGCCCCCCTGCGCGCCAACCTGGCGAAATGGGCGCCCGCGGCCAAGATCGAGCGGACCGCCCGCGACACCCTGACCATCAGCCTGCAGGGCACCGAGACGCACATCCTGCGCTTCACCCAGCCGGACGGTCCGGCGGCCAAGCCCACCGGAACCGGCGTCCTGGCCATCGTCATCGACGACCTCGGGGAGAACGTGCGCATGGCCGAGGCCCTGGCCGCGCTCCCCTACCCCGTGACCTTCGCCATCTGGCCCCAGGCCTCGCACACGCAGGCCACGGCCGAGATCGCCCACAAGCACGGCCTTGACGTGATCATCCACCAGCCCATGGAGCCGAACAACTTCCCGCGCATCAAGCCCGGGCCCGGCGTGGTCCTCACGCGCATGAGCGACGCGGAGATCGCCCGCATCATCGAGCACAACATCACCCTGGTGCCGGGCGCCATAGGCATGAACAACCACATGGGGTCCAAGTTCACCTCCTCGGCGCGGGGCATGCGCGTGGTCATGTCCGTGCTCAAGAAGCACAACCTCTTCTTCCTGGACAGCCGGACCAGCAGCCGCTCGGCCGCACAGGCCGCCGCCGCGCAGTACGACGTCCGCTTCGTCGGCCGCCACGTCTTCCTGGACAACATCCCCAACGAGGATGCCGTCATGCTCCAGCTGCTGAAGGCCGAGAACATGGCGCTCAAGAACGGCTTCGCGGTGGCCATCGGCCACCCGCATCCCGGGACCCTGGCCGCCCTCAAGCGCTGGTCCTCGGAAGCGGCTCCCGGACTGCGCATGGTCGCCGTGTCCAGCCTGGCGCGCGATCCGTCCAAGAGCCTCGCCTCGCGGAAGTAGCCGTCCGCGCCAGGGCTTGACTGTTCCGGCGAAAAAGGAAAAAAGTGACTGCTTTGCGGGTGGTGGGGCGGCTTCGTTTCACCACCCCGGTCGATCCCGCACCACACCCCTGAGACCGGAGGCACATCCATGAAAAGGCTCCTCGCCCTCGTCGTGGCCCTTGCCGCGGCCCTGCTTCTCCAGGGCCACGAGGCCCAGGCCAAGAAGTTTCTCGTCTGCACCACGCAGATCGTCGAGCACCCCGCGCTCGATGCCGTGCGCGAAGGCTTCAAGGACGAACTGAAAGAAAAGGGCCTGGACGTGGACTACAAGGTCTACACCGCACAGGGCTCCATGGACATGGCCATCCAGATCGCCAACCAGATCAGGGGCGACAATCCCGACCTGATCCTGGCCATCGCCACGCCGACGGCCCAGGCCGTGGCCCAGAAGATCAAGGACATCCCCATCCTGATCAGCGCGGTGACCGACCCCGTGTCCGCCGGCCTGGTCAAGAGCATGGACAAGCCCGGCGCCAACATCTCCGGCATGACCGACAAGAGCCCGGTAGACCGCCAGATCGGCCTGATCAAGGATATCCTGCCCAAGATCAAGACGCTCGGCGTGCTCTACAACGCGGGTGAGGCCAACTCCGTGGTCTCCTTCAACCAGATCAAGGACGAGTGCGCCAAGCAGGGCATCGCCGTCGAGCCGCGCACCGTGTCCACCTCCGCCGAGGCCTACACCGCGGCCAAGAGCCTGGTCGGCCAGGTCGACGCCATCACCATTCCCACGGACAACACCGTGATCTCGGCCCTCGAGTCCGTGGTCAAGGTCTGCGAGGAGAACAAGATCCCCCTCTTCGCGGCCGACACCGACTCCGTGCAGCGCGGCGTGCTCGCGGCCATCGCCGTGGACTACTACCGCATGGGCCGCCAGACCGGCGACATGGCCTACCGCATCCTGACCCAGGGCGCCAAGCCCGCGGACATGCCCGTCGAGAGCCTCAAGAATCTGATGCTCTACGTCAACCTGTCCATGGCCAAGAAGTACGGCGTGACCGTGCCCGAGTCGCTCATCAAGCGGGCCGACAAGGTCCTCAAGTAGCATTCCGACCACACCGGAAGGGGCGCGGCCGATGCAGCGCCCCTTCCTCATGATCCGCAGGCGAAACCGACACATGACCGCATACGCTTTCTTCGGCGCCCTGGAGCAGGGCTTTGTCTACGGCCTCATGGTCCTGGGCGTCTACCTGACGTTTCGGGTCCTCGACTTTCCCGACCTCACGGTCGACGGCAGCCTGCCGCTCGGCGCCGCGGTCACGAGCGTCGCCATCACCGCCGGGCACAACCCCTTCATCTCCCTGCTCTATGCCGCGGCCGCGGGCTTTTTGGCCGGAGCAGTGACGGGCATCCTGAACACCAAGTTCAAGATCCTGCACCTGCTGGCCAGCATCCTGACCATGATCGCGCTCTACTCGATCTCCATCCGGATCATGGGGCGTCCGAACCTGACGCTCCTCGGCAAGCCCACGGTCATGGACCACGTCGTGGCGATGGGCGTGCCGCCGTACCTGGCCTCGGTGCTCCTCTTCGGCGTCGTGGCCCTGATCGCGGTCGTCGGGCTCATCTGGTTCCTGCACACCGAGATCGGCCAGGCGATGCTGGCCACGGGCGACAATCCCCAGATGATCAGAAGCCTCGGCGTGAACACGGACACGGTGATCATCTGCAGCGTGGGTCTGTCCAACGCCCTCGTGGCCCTGGCAGGCGGCCTCGTGGCCCAGAACCAGGGAGCGGCCGACGTGAACATGGGCGTGGGCACCATCGTGGCGGGCCTGGCCTCGGTGATCATCGGCGAGACCCTGCTCGGCTGCCGCACCGTGGTCCGCGCCGTGATCGCGGCCATCGTCGGCTCCGTGCTCTACCGGCTGGCCATCGCCTTCGCCCTGGCCATGAAGATCGGCGACTTCACCTTCCAGCCCAGCGACCTGAAGCTGATCACCGCGGTGCTCGTCGTCCTGGCCCTGACCGCGCCGCAGATCAAGAAGACGTTGAAAAGCAAATGCTCGTTCTAGACTCCATCATCAAATACTTCCACAAGGGCAGCGTCAACGAGGTGCTGGCCCTGAACGGCATCAGCCTGAAGGTCGAGAAGGGAGACTTCATCACCATCATCGGCTCCAACGGCGCCGGCAAGTCGACCATGCTTTCGGCCATCTCGGGCGGCTTCCCGCTCGACTCCGGCCGCATGCTCCTGGCGGGGCAGGACGTCACCTCCTGGCCCGAGCACAGACGAGCCAGCTTCATCGGCCGGGTCTTCCAGGACCCGCTGCTCGGCACCTGCGCGTCCATGACCATCGAGCAGAACATGGCCCTGGCCATGAAGCGCGGCATGCGGCGCGGGCTCGCCCGCGGCGTGAAGGCGCGCGACCGCGAATTCTTCCGTGAACAGCTCGCCCAGATCGGCCTCGGACTCGAGGACCGGCTCGGTGATCGCGTGGGACTGCTCTCCGGCGGGCAGCGGCAGTCCCTGACCATGCTCATGGCGACCATGGTCGAACCGCGCATCCTGCTTCTGGACGAGCACACAGCGGCCCTGGACCCCAAGACCGCGAACCAGATCCTCCAGCTCACCGAGGAGATCGTTCGCACCCACCACCTGACCACGCTCATGGTCACGCACAACATGAACCAGGCCCTGTCCCTCGGCAACCGCCTGATCATGCTGCACCGCGGCGAGATCATCCTGGACATCCAGGGCGAGGAAAAGGCCACGCTGCAGGTGGAGGATCTCCTGGCCCGCTTCTACAGCATCAAGGGAGAAGTCTTTTCCTCGGACAAGATGCTCCTCGTCTAATCCAACCCATCCATCACCGTCATCACCGGAGGAAGACAACAATGATCCAGCGCACCCTTTCCATCATCAAGCCCGACGCCACGGCTCGCAGCCTGGACGGCGCCATCCTCAAGATGATCCAGGAGGCCGGCCTCAAGGTTGTGGCCATGAAGCGGCTGCACCTTACCGCCGAGCAGGCGGGCGGCTTCTACGCCGTGCACAAGGAGCGCCCCTTCTACAACGACCTGTGCTCCTTCATGAGCTCCGGCCCGGTCCTGGTCTCCGTTCTCGAGGGCGAGGACGCCATCGCCCGCTACCGCACCCTGATGGGCGCCACCAACCCGGAGAAGGCCGAGGAAGGCACCATCCGCAAGGCGTACGCGCAGAACATCGAGGCCAACTCGGTGCACGGCTCCGACGCGCCCGAAACCGCGGCCTTCGAGATCTCCTACTTCTTCAGCCAGCTCGAGATCGTGGGGTAGCGCCATGGCCAGCATCGGCTTCATCGGCACGGGGAACATGGGGTCGGCCATCATCCGGGGATTGGCCAAGTCCGGGCACGAGATCCACGGCACGGACATCAGCAGGAGCAAGGTGGAGGAACTCGCCCGCGACTGCGGGCTCGTTCCCGCCGCCGCTCCCGCGGACGTCGTCGCGGCCTGCACCTACATCGTTCTGGCCGTGAAGCCGCAGCACATGCAGGCCATGCTCGGCAGCGTCGCGCCGAAGCTCGGCGCGGAAAAGCGCCTCATCTCCATCGCGGCGGGGCTGACCTCCGAGAAGCTGCGTGCCTGGTCGGGCGGCGTCTGCCCCGTCGTGCGCGTCATGCCCAACACCCCTGCCCTGGTGGGCCGGGGCGTCACGGCCGTGTGCTTCGGAGAGGCCTCGGGAATCAGCGAGGCCGACCGGAACGTGGTGCGCGAGATATTCGGCGCCGTGGGGCAGGTGCACGAGCTGGCGGAGAAGGACCTCGACGCCTTCACCGCCGTGGTCGGCTCCGGCCCGGCCTATGTCTTCTACTTCATGGAAGCCATGATCGAGTCCGCCGTGGCCCTGGGGCTGCCCCGGGACACGGCCACGGACATGGTCAAGGCCCTGTTCGCCGGATCCTGCGCGCTGGCCGAGCTGGACGGGCGCCATCTCTCCATCCTGCGCGAGATGGTCACGAGCCCGGCGGGCACGACCATCCAGGCGCTGATGCACATGGACCGCACCGGCACGCGCGGACACATCATCGACGCCGTGGGCGCCTCCTACAGGCGCAGCCTCGAATTCGGCAAATAGGAGAGCCCGCGGCGTTCAGGCGAGGAATGCAGAAAGCCCCCGGGGGAGGACCTCCTGGGGCTTTCTGCATTCGTTATGCGGAAGCGCGGCCTACTTCTTGCGGCCCGTGCGCTTCTCCCACAGCTTCATGTCCTTCATCTTCT
>NZ_ATHV01000020.1 GCF_000422205.1 Desulfovibrio sp. X2 | reverse complement strand
CTCTGGCCGCCGGAGGCATCTTCTCTAGAAGTGGTAGCCGACGTTGATGGAGCCGAACTGCTGGCCGTCGTCGCCCGTGTATTCCGGGCTGCGGAAGACGTAGCAGAAGGAGGCGAAGAAGTCGTAGACGCCCAGGCCCACGCCCACGGCGAGGTCGCCGACGAAGGTTTTTTTGGAGACGTGTCGGCTCGACTGGAAGGTGTTGCCGTCGAGGAAGATGTCGCGGGCCACGGCTCGGCCGTCGGTGTAGGCGAAGCCGTAGAGGGAGAACGGCGGGATGTCGTTGCCCGCGGCCGTGTCGGCGTTCACGCCGCCGCCCGGGCCGATGAGCGTGGTGCCGAAGTTCTTGGGCAGGTTCCAGCCCAGCCGGACCTCTGCGCCGGTGTTGGCGTATGTCTTCACGTTGCCCAGGGTGGCCCCGAAGTGGGGGATGACGTCCGCGCCGAAGAGGCTGAAGAGCGGGATGTCGAGCGCGCGCCAGGTGCCCACGTAGGTGAGCATGAGGCCCGGCTCGTCATGCAGCTGGGTGTCCCATCCCTGGGGCTGGGGAGAGTCCACCACGTGGTGCACGAACTTCTGGGTCTGCTCGGCCTGGGAGGACGGGCCGACCATGCCCACGGTCAGCTCCACGGTGTCGAGCCAGGTGGCGTCCTTCTGGTCCAGGATGAGGGAGCCGTAGAGCCAGCCCGCATAGGGGTGGTCGCCTTCGGGCGGGTTGGGGTCGGAGATGTTGCTCGGCGTGAACATGTCCTGGCCGATGGCCAGGCCCACGTTGAACTTCTTGTCCGACTGGTTGATGTACGGCAGCCCGGCCAGCCATTCGCGGAAGCCCATGGGCAGCCGCTCGTCGTCCTTGTAGCTCTTCAGGTCGTCGGACAGCCACAGGAGCTTGGCGCCGTTGGTGTAGTGGCGGTCGGTGCCTGCGAAGATGTCGTTCTCCCACTGGGCCATGAGCGTTCCGGCCCGGGCGGGAGCGGCCGGGGCGAGGCAGGCGAGGAGGGCGCAGAGCGCGGCGCCGAGGAGGAGGGGGTGGAAATGACGGAGCATTGTGGGCATCTAGCGCAGGGGCCGGTGAAATTCAATATCCATATCGTGAAAAAATATCCTGAAATATCATGGCATTGTTTGATCGTCGAGATGGACCGTGATTCGTTCCGGAGGATCAGAAGCGGTAGCCGACGGTCACGGATCCGAAGTTCTGCCCGCTGTCGCCGTAGAACTCGGGGCTGCGCGAGACGTAGCAGAACGTGACGAAGAGGTCGCAGACCTCCATTCCCACGCCCGCGGCCGCGTCTCCGACCAGGGCCTTCTTGGGCACGTGGCGGCTCGATCGGAAGGTGTTGCCGTCGAGGAAGATGTTGTGGGCCACGGCCTGGCCGTCGACATAGGCGAAGAGGTAGATGGAGAAGGTGGGGCTCTCCTTGCCCTGGGCCATGCCCGTGGTTTCGCCGCTGCCCGGGCCGATGGGGGTGATGCCGAAGTTCCCGGGCAGGTCCCATCCCAGCCGGAACTCGGCCCCGGCGTTGGCGTAGGTCTTGACGTTGCCGATCGTGGCTCCGAAGTGGGGGATGAGGTCCGCGCCCAGGGAACCGGCCAGGGGAATCTCCAGGGCCCGCCAGAAGGCCGTGTAGGAGAGCATGGCGCCGAACTCGTCGTGCAGCTGGGTGCTCCAGCCTTTGGCGGGCTCGGAACCGAAGACGTTGTGCGCGGTTCTTTGCGCGTCGTCGGCATGGGACGACGGACCGACCATGCCCATGGTCAGTTCCAGGGTATCGAGCCAGGAAGCGTCCTTCCGGTCCAGGAGGAGCGAGCCGTACAGCCAGCCCGCATAGGGGCGGTCGTCGGTCGGCGGGTCGGAGAGGGAGGTGTCGTCCGGGGTGTACATGTCCTGGCCGACGGCCAGGCCCACGTTGAAGAGCCCGTCACGGCCGCTCATGCCCGGAAGGCCCGCCAGCCAGTCGCCGAGCCCCTGGGGCACGAGCCAGCTCTCGGCCGGGGTCTTCAGGTCGTCCGACAGCAGGATGATCTTGGCGCCGTTGGTGTAGTGCTTGTCGCTGTCCGCGAAGAGGTCGTTCTCCCATTGCGCCTGCAGGGTCGCGGCGCGCGCGGCGGTGGGAAGCAGCAGGAGGATGAGGCAGAGGCAGCATGAAGACAGGGCGGGCTTTCGCATGGCGCGGGTCCTTTGTGGAGGTGGGGATCGTCGCAGGTGATCCCTGATGTCTGCGGCGCGCGGCCCGAAACGCGGCGCAGAGAGCGATCATCCGAAGAGAGGGCGCAGGGAGGATGCCGGGGAGAGAAAGGTCGGAAGGGGTTCACCATGTATGCGTTTCTAGCTGTCGACGCACGCGCTGGCAATGTTTTTCCCGAAAACTTACGGTTTCGCCGTCGCGATCCGGCGCACTTCCGCGTCGTCGAGGGTGGTGCCGAGCTCGGCGGCCCGGCGCCGCACGGTCTCGGTCAGGGCCTCCAGGCCCTCCGGCCCGAGCGCCGCGGGGTCGAGGCCGAGCTCGCAGAGCTTGGCGCGCACCGCGGCCGCGCCGCTCTTCTTGCCCAGCGCGATGCGCCGGGTGAGGCCGGTGCGTTCCGGGTCGTAGGGTTCGTAGAGGTCCGAGGCCTTGTACTGGGCGTCGGCGTGCAGGCCGGACTCGACCCAGAAGATGCGCTCGCCGACCACCGGGGCGTGGGCGGGCACGCATTCGCCGAGGACTTCCGCCACCAGGGCGCACAGGGAGCGCAGGCAGCCGAGGTCGTATGTCCTGCCCCGGCGCATGGCCAGGTAGGCGGTCAGGCGTTCCGTGGCCGCGACGCCGGAGCGCTCGCCGATGCCGAGCAGGGTGCAGTCCGCGAACGAGGCGCCGGCCGCGAGGGCCTCGGCGGCGTTGGCCGTGGCCATGCCGAAGTCGTCGTGGCAGTGCACGGCCACGGGGACGGAGAGCTCGGCGGCGAATTCGGCCGCCATGGCCGCGGTCTCGCCCGGGGTGAGCACGCCCACGGTGTCCGAGAGGCGCACGCGTGAGGCCCCCTCGCGCTCGGCGAGGCGGGCCGCCTCGAGGGCGAAGGAGCGGTCCGCGCGCGAGGCGTCCTCGAGCCCCACGGAGACGTAGGGCGCGCCGAGCTCGCGGGCGCGCCGAAGCAGCGCCGCGAGGCGGGCCAGGATGTCTTTCCGCGTGGTGCGCAGGCGCTTCTCGATGTGCGCGTCCGACACGGGCAGCCCCAGGGCCACGCGGTCCGGCCGCATGGCCAGCGCCGTCTCCAGGTCCTTCTCGCGTGCCGCGCACCACACGGACACGGCCCGCGTTCCTTCATGGGGGGCGAGCAGCTCCCGCGCCCGGGCCACCAGGGCGGGCGTGTCCGTGCAGCGCCCCGCGCAGCCCGCTTCTATCTCTTCCACGCCGAGAGCCACGAGCCCTTCCAGGACCGTTTGCCTGGCTTCCGAGGTGAAATAGGCGCCGAAGCGCTGGTCCCCCTCGCGCAGGGTCGAGTCTATGAGGCAGGGGGCGCAGGCCCGGGCCGCAGGGGATGTTCCGAGGGGGACGCGGCCTGCGGGACCCGCTTCCCGAAACGACTGGTTCATGGACATTCTGCCTCCGTCGCGGCAAAGGCCGCGCCCGTATCCAAGCAATATCCATTCCCGTGCCTGTCTACGGCCTTTCCGGCCCCTTCCGGAATCTTACATCTTCAAAAATGTACGCAAAATGTCTTCATAATTGTCGCATCACGCGCTGCGCCGTAAACGCGACTCTCAAAAAATATCCATATAAAATAGCATTTTGCTCCTGCGGTGCCACCTTGGCACGGCGATTGCCCTAGTGGTTTCACGCAACGCAACCTCGCAACCATTTTACCTGACCAAAGATATCCGCAAGGAGGGCATCATGCGCAAGGTGGCAATTTACGGAAAGGGCGGCATCGGCAAGTCCACGACCACGCAGAACACCGTGGCCGGTCTGGCCGAGATGGGCAAGAACGTGATGGTCGTGGGCTGTGATCCCAAGGCCGACTCCACCCGTCTTCTTCTGGGCGGCCTGAACCAGGCCACGGTCCTGGATACCCTGCGTGAAGAGGGTGAGGACGTGGAGCTCGAGGACGTCTGCCTGAAGGGCTACGCCGGCACGACCTGCGTGGAGTCAGGCGGTCCCGAGCCGGGCGTCGGCTGCGCCGGTCGCGGCATCATCACCTCCATCAACCTCCTCGAGCAGCTCGGCGCCTACAAGCAGGAGAAGCCGCTCGACTACGTTTTCTACGACGTGCTCGGCGACGTCGTGTGCGGCGGTTTCGCCATGCCCATCCGCGAGGGCAAGGCCCAGGAGATCTACATCGTCGTCTCCGGCGAGATGATGGCCATGTACGCGGCCAACAACATCTGCAAGGGCATCGTGAAGTACGCGGACGCGGGCGGCGTGCGCCTGGGCGGCCTGATCTGCAACTCCCGCAAGGTCGACAACGAGCAGGAGATGATCGAGCAGCTGGCCAAGCGCCTGGGCACCCAGATGATCCACTTCGTGCCCCGCGAGAACCAGGTGCAGCGCGCCGAGATCAACAGGAAGACGGTCATCGACTACTCGCCCGAGCACGCGCAGGCGGACGAGTACCGCACCCTGGCCCGGAAGGTCGACCAGAACGACATGTTCGTCGTGCCGAAGCCGCTGGCCATCGAGGAGCTCGAGAAGCTGCTCATCGACTTCGGCATCGCCAACTAGGCGCGACCAAGAACCGCGAACAACGACAACACAACGGAGAACCAACCGATGCTGACCATGATTCGTGCCATCGTGCGCCCCGAGAAGGTCGATAACGTGCTCGCCGCCCTCATGGACGCGGGTTTCCCGGCCGTCACCAAGTACGCCGTGGCCGGCCGCGGCAAGCAGCGCGGCATCAAGATCGGCGAAGTCACCTACGACGAGATCCCCAAGGTCATGCTGACCATCGTCGTGGACGACAAGGACAAGGAATTCGTCATCAAGACCGTCATGCAGACCGCCCGCTCCGGCGAGAAGGGCGCCTTCGGCGACGGCAAGATCTTCGTCACTCCCGTGGAGGAGATGTACACCGTCTCCTCCGGCATCAAGGAGACCGCCTCCGGCACGGTGGAGGCCTAGCCATGAAAGAGGTTGTGGCGGTCATCCGCATGAACATGATGAACAAGACGAAGGAGGCCCTGACCGAAGCGGGCGTGGACGCCTTCTTCGCCCAGGAGGCCCAGGGCAGGGGCAAGGGGCTCATCAACTCCACCCTGCTGAAGGGCGCCAGGGACGGCTACGAGGAAGCGGCCGAGCTGCTCGGCGAAAAGGGCCGCCTCTACGCCAAGCGCATCGTGACCGTGGTCGTCCCCGACGAGGACGTCGAGGACGTGGTCGGCGCGATCATTGCCGCCAACCAGACCGGCAAGCCCGGCGACGGCAAGGTCTTCGTCCTTCCCATGGCCGATTCCGTGCGCGTGCGCACCGGCGAGAAGGGCGAGAAGGCCATCCAGTAACCGACAATTCCAGGATACGAGGGACCACATGGCGACCAAGACCAAGAAGCGCAAGGAGCTCTCCCCCGACGAGGTGCGGCAGGAGCTCATCAAGAAGTACCCGCCGAAGGTCGCGCGCAAGCGGGCCAAGCAGATCCAGGTGAACACGGGCGCGGAGGAGTCCACCCCGGAGATCCTCTCCAACGTGCGCACCATTCCCGGCATCATCACCATGCGCGGCTGCTCGTACGCGGGCTGCAAGGGCGTGGTGCTCGGCCCCACGCGCGACATCGTGAACATCACCCACGGCCCCATCGGCTGCGGATTCTACTCCTGGCTCACGCGCCGCAACCAGACCCTGCCGCCCACGGAGCAGCACGAAGACTACATGAAGTACTGCTTCTCCACGGACATGAACGAGAACGACATCGTCTTCGGCGGCATGAACAAGCTGCGCCAAGCCATCCGGGAGGCCTACGACCTCTTCCATCCCCGCGCCATCGCCATCTTCTCCACCTGTCCGGTGGGGCTCATCGGCGACGACGTGCACGCCGTGGCGCGCGAGATGAAGGAGACCCTGAACAAGGAGAATCCGGACGGCTTCGTCAACGTCTTCGGCTTCTCCTGCGAGGGCTACAAGGGCGTCTCGCAGTCCGCGGGCCACCACATCGCCAACAACCAGATCTTCACCCACGTCATCGGCCTGACCGACGAGCGCAAGCCCGGCAAGTACAGCATCAACGTGCTGGGCGAGTACAACATCGGCGGCGACGCCTTCGTCATCGAGAACCTGCTCGAGCGCTGCGGCATCACGCTGAACTCCACCTTCTCCGGCAACTCGTCCATCTACGACTTCGAGCGCGCCCACACGGCGGACCTGAACGTCATCATGTGCCACCGCTCGATCAACTACGTGGCCGAGATGATGGAGAAGAAGTTCGGCATCCCCTGGTTCAAGGTGAACTTCATCGGCGCCAAGGAGACGGCCAAGTCCCTGCGCAAGATCGCGCAGTACTTCGGCGACAAGGAGCTCATCGAGCGCACCGAGAAGGTCATCGCCGAGGAGATGCCCGCGGTGGAGGCCGCCCTGGCCGACATCACGCCCCGCACCACCGGCAAGACCGCGATGCTCTTCGTGGGCGGCTCGCGCGCCCACCACTACCAGGACCTGTTCGCCGAGATGGGCATGAAGACCCTGGCCGCCGGCTACGAGTTCGCCCACCGCGACGACTACGAAGGCCGCCGGGTCATCTCCACCATCCAGGTGGACGCCGACTCGCGCAACATCGAGGAGCTGAGCGTGGAGAAGGACGAGGCGCGCTACAAGGAGCCGCTCGAGTCCCGCAAGAAGGAGCTCGAGGCCGAGGGCTGCGAGTTCTCCGACTACCACGGCATGATGCCCGAGATGCCCGAGGGCACCCTGGCCATCGACGACCTGAACCAGTTCGAGTCCGACAAGCTGATCGAGCTCTACAAGCCCGACATCTTCTGCGCGGGCATCAAGGAGAAGTTCAGCGTCCAGAAGTGCGGCATCCCCATGAAGCAGCTGCACTCGTACGACTCCGGCGGCCCGTACGCGGGCTTCAAGGGCGCGGTCAACTTCTACAAGGAGATCGACCGCCTCGTGAACTCTAAGGTCTGGTCCTTCATGAAGGCCCCTTGGAACAAGAATCCTGAACTTCAGGCCACCTACAACTGGGAATAGAAGGGAGAGCGACCATGACCCTGCTTCGGCACACTCCCAAAGAGATCAGTGAGCGCTCCGCGCTCACCATCAATCCGGCCAAGACCTGCCAGCCCATCGGCGCCATGTACGCGGGCCTGGGCGTGCGGGGCTGCCTGCCCCACAGCCACGGCTCCCAGGGCTGCTGCGCCTACCACCGCAGCACGCTGACCAGGCACTACAAGGAGCCCATCAGCGCCGGCACCTCCTCCTTCACCGAGGGCGCCTCGGTGTTCGGCGGACAGGCCAACCTGCTGCAGGCCATCCAGAACATCTTCACCATCTACGAGCCCGACGTCATCGCCGTGCACACCACCTGCCTCTCCGAGACCATCGGCGACGACCTCGGCCAGATCGCGGACAAGGCGCAGCAGGAAGGCAAGATCCCGGAGGGCAAGTACGTCATCCACGCCTCCACGCCTTCCTACGTGGGCTCGCACGTGACGGGCTTCTCCAACATGTGCGTCGGCATCGCCAAGGGCTTCGGCAAGGCGGGCACGCAAAAGACCGGCAAGGTCAACATCCTGCCCGGCTTCGTGGAGCCCTCGGACATGGAGGAGCTGAAGCGCCTGGCGACCGCCATGGACGTCAAGCACATCCTCTTCCCGGACACCTCGGGCGTGGTCAACGCGCCGCTCATGGGCGAGTACCACATGTTCCCGGACGCCGGGACGCCCATCGAGGAGCTTCTGCAGATCGGCGGCTCCAAGGGCACCATCGCCCTGGGCGAGTGGGCCTCGGCCCAGGCCGCGCGCTTCATGGACACCGAGTTCAAGGTGCCCTGCGCGGTCCTCGACCTGCCCATCGGGCTGCGCGCCACGGACCGCTTCATCGACACCCTGCGCAAGGTCGCGGGCAAGAACGTGCCCGCCGAGATCGACAGGGAGCGCGGCCTGGTCGTGGACTTCCTCTCCGACATGCACCAGTACTTCTATCACAAGAAGGTGGCGCTGTGGGGCGATCCCGACCAGCTCATCTCCCTGGTCGAGTTTCTGCGCGACCTGGACATGCTGCCCGTGGCCATCGTCACCGGCACCCCGGGCAAGAAGTTCGAGAAGCGCATCGCCGAGATCATGGAAGAGACCAACATGCCGGTGCCGTACAAGGTCAAGTGCCCGGGCGACATGTTCCTGATGCACCAGTGGATCAAGAACGAGCCCGTGGACCTGCTCATCGGCAACACCTACGGCAAGTTCATCGCCCGCGACGAGAACATCCCCTTCGTGCGGCACGGCTTCCCGATCCTGGACCGCCAGGGCCATCAGTACTTCCCGACCGTGGGTTACAAGGGCGCCCTGCGCCTGATGGAAAAGATCCTCGACGTCCTGCTTTCCAAGGCAGACGCCGAGACCCCGGAAGAGAAGCTCGAACTCGTCTACTGACGCGAACCGACACCACCGTCGTCCGCCGGGGGGCCCGCCGCCCCCCGGACGGACGCGGATATTTCCGAACGGAGCTGCCATGGCCCCTTCCGCCTGCCTTTCGCCTTCTTCCCCGCGGCCACGGATACTGCGCATGGCCGCCGCGCCCAGGCACACGGCCATGTGCCACTACAGCCCGGCCGGGTCCGGCGGCGGCGGGGCGGACCAGGAGGCCCTGTCCCCGGCGCAGTGCCTGGCGGGCCTGGAGAAGATCCTGGCGGAGTCGGCCCCGGCGGCGGACAGCCTCGATCATCCCGCCTTCCCCGATCTCCCGGAGATCGTCGTGGCCGGGCCGGGCGACCCCCTGGCCGAGCCCGAACGCACCCTGGACCTCCTCGAGGCCGTGCGCGGCCTCGCCCCCGCGGCCGCCGTCCGCCTCGTCACCTCCGGCCTCAACCTGGCCCCGGTCCTGGACGACCTGAAGGCGCTGCGCGTCTCTCCCGTGGTCGTGCAGGTGAACGCGGTGGACCACGACCTGGCCAAGTCGCTGTATGCCTGGGTCAGGCCCGGCGTGCGCACGCTGCGCGCCGACGAGGCCGCGGACGTGCTCCTCGCGGGCCAGGAGGAGGCGCTGGACCTCCTGGACGGCGCCGGGGTGGAGACCGAGGTCGAATTTCTGCTCGTGCCCGGCGTGAACGACGCCCACCTGCCCGTGGTGGCCGCCTTCGCCGCGTCGCACGGCGCGTCCAGGCTCTCCGTGCTGCCCGCGCGCACCGCGGCCGTGCCGCACACCGAGACCCCGCGCGAGCCCACCGACGCCGAGATGGCCGCGGCCGTGGCCCTGGCCGCCAAGACCCTGCCCGCCTACGACGGCAGGCCCTGCATGGCCCAGGGCGACGCGGACATCGACGACTCCTCGCTCTACGACGCGAAAAAGCCCTACGTGGCCGTGGCCACGTCGGACGGCGTGAACGTGGACGTGCACCTGGGCAAGGCCGAGAAGCTGCTCGTCTACGAGGTGCGCCAGGGCGAGGTGGCCCTGGCCGGTTCGCGCGCCTGCCCGCCCAGGGGCGGCGGCGACGGGCGCTGGGAGAAGCTGGCCGACGTGCTCGCCGACTGCCGCGCCCTGGTCGCGGCCAGCGCGGGCGAGAGCCCGCGCCAGGCGCTGCTCGAGCGCGGCCTGCCCGTCCTCACCGGCTCCTCCACCGTGGAGGAGGCCGTGGCCCGCATCTTCGGCGTGGCCGCGAACATGGGCATCGTCAGAGGGCGCTGACGCGAGTGCGCCGGCGCGAACGGGATCCGAGCGGAATTTCCCCCGAACAGGCAAAACCATCCCCCCCGGAACACCAACGACCGCAAAGGAGATTTCAATGGCCACGAAACCTACCTACCAGTTCCTCGTCTGCGCCAGCTTCCGCGCCAAGGGCGAGCCCAAGGGCGTGTGCAACCAGAAGGGCAGCATCGGCCTGTCGCAGTACCTGGAGCAGGAGATCCTGGACCGCGGCCTGGACGTGCTGCTGACCACCACGAGCTGCATGAAGCAGTGCGACCAGGGCCCGGTCCTCGTGGTCCAGCCCAACAACTGGTGGTACCAGGGCGTCGACTCCGAGGAGGCCATCGACGACATCCTGGACGCCCTGGAAGAGGGCAAGCCCGCCGAGGACCGCCTGCTTTTCCCGGCCTAGACCGTATTTCCCCTCTCCCGCACCCACGCGCCGCCGGGGCCCGGCTTCCCGGCGGCGCCCTTCCCCCCCGCATTTCCGACCTCGTCGTTCTACAGCTACAAAAATGTAGGCATTTTTCGTTCAATTCTGAAAGCTTTCGCTGCCCGCCTTTCTCCTGCTTCTGCATATCTCCTTTTTTCCCGGCATGTTCCAGGAGTGGAACGGTCTTTGTAAAGTGCGTGTCATGCGGCCGCGCGACAGGCGCGGCGGCGAAACCCCTTCGGCAGGACAGCGAGGCAGCAATGAAGCCTGTGATATTCGAACAGCGCAAGGACCAGATCAAGCGCAAGCGCGAGGGCGACGAGTTCACCATCGCCTGCAACCGCGACTCCCTGGCCGGGGCCGTGAGCCAGCGCGCCTGCGTCTTCTGCGGCAGCCGCGTGGTGCTCTACCCCATCGCCGACGCCGTGCACCTGGTGCACGGTCCCATCGGCTGCGCGGCCTACACCTGGGACATCCGCGGGGCGCTCTCCTCCGGCCCGGAGCTGCACCGCCTCTCCTTCTCCACGGACCTGCGCGAGAAGGACGTCATCTTCGGCGGCGAGAAGAAGCTCGAGGCCGCCCTGAACGAACTCATCGACCGCCACCGCCCGAACGCGGCCTTCGTCTACTCCACGTGCATCGTGGGCATCATCGGCGACGACGTGCAGGCCGTGTGCAAGCGCGTGGCCGCGGCCAAGGGCATCCCGGTCATCCCGGTGCAGTCCGAGGGCTTCAAGGGCAACAAGCGCGCGGGCTACGAGGCCGCCTGCAAGGCCATGATGCAGCTCGTGGGCAGCGGCGACACCTCCGGTATCCCGCCCCTGTCCATCAACATCCTGGGCGACTTCAACCTCGCGGGCGAGATCTGGATCATCAAGGAATACTACGAGCGCATGGGCGTGAACGTGGTCGCGACCATCACCGGCGACGGCCGCGTGGCCGACCTGGCCCGCTGCCACGGCGCGGCGCTGAACGTGGTGCAGTGCTCCGGCGCGACCATGGACCTGGCCAAGATGATGAAGGACAAGTACGGCATCCCCTTCATCCGCGCCTCCTATTTCGGCATCGAGGACATGTCCAAGGCGCTCTACGACGTGGCCCGCTTCTTCAAGGACAAGGACCCCGTGGCTCCCGGCGTCCCGGGCATCATGGAGCGCACGGGCGCGCTGGTACGCGAGGAGCTGGCCGAGCTCCTGCCGAAGCTCGCGGCGATGAAGAAGGACCTCGCGGGCAAGAAGGCCGCGGTCTACGTGGGCGGCGCCTTCAAGGCCTTCTCCCTGGTCAAGTGCTTCCGCCACCTGGGCATGAGCGTGGCCGTGGTCGGCTCGCAGACCGGCACCGAGGAGGACTACAAGGAGCTGGCCGCGATCACCGACGAGGGCACGATCATCGTGGACGACGCCAACCCGCTCGAGCTGTCCCAGTTCATCAAGGAGATGGACGTGGACATCTTCGTGGGCGGGGTCAAGGAACGCCCCATCGCCTACAAGCTGGGCGTGGGCTTCTGCGACCACAACCACGAGCGCAAGGAGGCCCTGGAAGGCTTCAAGGGCATGTACAACTTCGCCCTGGAAGTGCACCGCACCGTGATGAGCCCGGTCTGGCGCTTCACCCCGCGCAGGCGGGGCTCGATCGCCGCCGGTTCGGGCGCGACCGCGAACGCCGCAGAGGAGGCCGCGTCATGAGCGCCATGCCGCCCGTCAAGGGAGCCGCGAACACCCCGGGAGAGGCCGTGAAGCCCGATCCCTTCGTCTCCACGACCAACGCCTGCAAGATGTGCAAGCCGCTCGGCGCGGCCCTGGCCTTCATGGGCATCGAGGGCTGCGTGCCCTTCCTGCACGGCTCGCAGGGCTGCGCCACATACATGCGCCGCTACGTCATCAGCCACTTCCGCGAGCCCGTGGACATCGCCTCCTCCGCCCTGGGCGAGAAGCAGGCCATCCACGGCGGCGGGCCGAACCTGAAGCTCGGGCTCCTCAACGTCATGAAGAAGTACGGCGCCACGGCCATCGGCGTGGCCACCACCTGCCTCACCGAGACCATCGGCGACGACGTCTCCATGCTGGTCAAGGAGTTCAAAAAGGAGTTCGGCGACCTGCCCCTGCCCGAGATCGTGCACGTCTCCACCCCGTCCTACGGCGGCACCCAGGCCGAGGGCTTCCAGGCCGCGCTGCGCGCCGTCGTGGACCAGCTGGCCACGGACGAGGCCAAGTCCACGCAGGTCAACGTGCTCTCGAACTTCGTCTCCTGCGAGGACATCCGCCACCTGAAGGACCTCTTCGAGGACTTCGGCCTGAACGCGGCCATCCTGCCCGACTACTCGGAGCGCCTTGACGGTCCCGCCCTCGAGGACTACGTCAAGATCGCGCCCGGCGGCACGCCCGTCGCGCGCATCCGGGCCATGGGCGGGGCGCGCGCCACCATCGAGTTCGGCCGCGTCCTGGACCCCGAAAAGAGCGCCGGCGGCCTCCTGGCCGAGCGCTTCTCCGTGCCGCTGCACTCGCTCGGCCTGCCCGTGGGCCTGCGCGAGTGCGACGCCTTCTTCGGGGTCCTCGAGGAGATCTCCGGCCGTCCCCTGCCGCGCCGCCACGAGCTGGCCCGCGGCCGCCTGGTGGACGCCTACGTGGACGGCCACAAGTACCTTTCGGGCAAGACGGCCGTGGTCTACGGCGAAGAGGACCTGGTGGTCGCCATGTGCGCCTTCCTCTCCGAAATCGGCGTGAAGCCGGTGCTCGCGGCCTCCGGGGGCCAGTCCGGCCGCCTGGCCGGGGCCGTCTCGGCCGTGACCGCCGACATCCTGCGCGAGCCGCCGGAAGTGCGCGAGGGAGTGGACTTCTACGAGATCGCGGCGCGCGCCAGGGAGCTTTCGCCCGACCTCGTCATCGGCAACTCCAAGGGCTACCGCGTGCTCGGCCGCGAACTCGACATCCCGCTCATCCGCGTGGGCTTCCCCATCCACGACCGCTTCGGCGCCCAGCGCGTGCTGCACCTCGGCTACGCGGGCACGCAGCGCCTCTTCGACCAGATCGTCAACGCAGTCATCGAAAAGAAGCAGGCCGATTCAGACGTCGGCTACGGCTATATCTAGGCCAGGAGGATGCCATGACCATGCCCGCCACCCCGTCTCTCATGGAGCTGCGTCCCACCCAGGACAAGACCATGCACCCCTGCTTCAACCCCAAGGTCAAGGGGCAGTGCGGCCGCGTGCACCTGCCCGTGGCCCCGGCCTGCAACATCCAGTGCGCCTACTGCAACCGCAAGTACGACTGCGTGAACGAGTCGCGCCCGGGCGTGACCTCCTCCGTGCTCACGCCGCAGCAGGCCCTGGCCTACATGGACAAGGTGCTCGAGCGCGAGCCGCGCATCACCGTGGCGGGCATCGCCGGGCCCGGCGACCCCTTCGCCAACGCCGAGGCCACCCTCACGACCATGCGCCTCATCCGCGAGAAGTACCCGCACATGCTCTTCTGCGTCTCCTCCAACGGCCTGGGCGTGCCCGCCCACCTCGACGCCATCGCCGAGGCGGGCATCACGCACATGACCATCACGGTCAACGCCGTGGATCCCGAGGTCGGCCAGCACTTCTACCGCTGGGTCAAGGACGGCAAGGTCACCTACCAGGGAAAGGCCGCGGCCGAACTCCTCTGGCAGCGCCAGAAGGAGTCCATCATCGGCCTCAAGGAGCGCGGCATCGTGGTCAAGGTCAACACCATCCTGACCCCGGGCCTCAACGACCAGCACATCGAGGAGATCGCCAGGACCCTCTCCGGCCTCGGCGTGGACCTCCTGAACATCATGGCCCTCATCCCCAACGAGGGCACGCCCTTCGGGACGCGCCGCCCCCCGTCCAGGGCCGAGCTCGACGAGATCCGCAAGACCGCGGGCGCCTACCTGCCCCAGATGCTGCACTGCAAGCGCTGCCGCGCCGACGCCGTGGGCCTCCTGGAAAAGGACCTCTCCGGCGAGATGGCCGGCTGCCTCTCCGCCTGCAGCAAGCTCGACGAGGCCGCGCTGCTCGCCCCGCCGCCCCTGGACGTGGCCCGGCCTTACGTGGCCGTGGCAAGCATGGAAGGCATGCTGGTCAACGAGCACTTGGGCGAGGCGCTGCGCTTCCAGATCTGGGGCGAGGACGGGCAGGGCGGCTTCACCATGGTCGAGGAACGGCCCGCGCCGCCCCCGGGCGGCGGTCCCGGCCGCTGGTACTCGCTCGCCTCCCTGCTCAAGGACTGCCGCGTCGTGCTCGTCGCGGGCGTCGGCGACACCCCGCGCACCGTGCTCGAGGAAGAGGGCATCGTCTGCGTGGAGATGGAAGGCTTCATCGAGCAGGGACTCACCGCCGTGTACAAGACCGGCGACCTCGCCGCCGTGCGCACCCGCCGCAAGGGCGCGTCCTGCTCCGTGGGCTGCAAGGGCGGCGGCGAAGGCTGCGGCTAGAGAGAATATTCGGACCGAAGATTCAAGATGCCTCCGGCGGGCAGGGAGGGGCTGCGCGCCCCTCCCTGCACCCTCCCGCGCCAGGCTGAGCCTGGACCCCCTTCGCGACGAGACGCGGGATGAACGGACAGGCGCCGCCTGGGCGTGTCCGGCCGCAGAAACGAATCGGGCGGGATTTCGGCTCCG